>DAOQGS010000038.1:3276-13166 GCA_035338675.1 Cellvibrionaceae bacterium | reverse complement strand
TGGCATATTCACGGCCGCCAAACGTTCGCGCTTGGCTTGTTTTTCATTGAGTTCTTCCAAAATACCGGCATGAATAACTGCGCGTTTTTCCATAGCCGCTTCATAGTCCACATCCATCACTTCAATTTTATCCATGGTAAATTCTTCACCACGGTCCTCACCGAGCAAACCTACTGCATCGGCGCGGCATTGACGGCAATGGCGCATCATATTCATATCGCCAGCACAGGAATCCTGCAGATCCTGTAATTCTTCCGGCTCAGGGCCGCGCTGGCCCATAATGCCGTAGAAGGTACCGTGCTCGGCCTCGGCAATCAGCGGCATGACGTTATGTAAAAACGCACCTTTTTGTTTAACGATGCGGCTGACTTCTTTTAAATGCTCATCGTTAACACCGGGAATCATCACGGAATTCACTTTTACCAAGATTCCTTTCGCCACCAGCATTTCCAAACCTTTTTGCTGTTGCTCAATGAGAATTTTGGCGGCTTTTACGCCGTGAATGCGCTTGTTATTCCAGTAAATCCACGGGTAAATTTTCGCACCCACTTCAGGATCAACACAGTTGATGGTGATAGTGACGTGGTCAATATTGTGCTTGGCTAATTCTTCCACTGAATCAGGCAGGGCAAGGCCGTTGGTGGAAACACACAATTTAATATCCGGCGCCTGCTCAGAGAGCATACGGAAGGTTTCAAATGTGCGCGTTGGGTTGGCAAGTGGATCACCGGGGCCAGCAATTCCCAACACGGTCATTTGTGGGATTGCGGCGGCCACGGCTTTGGTCTTTTTAACCGCTTGCTCTGGGGTTAATACTTCAGACACCACACCCGGGCGCGATTCATTAGAGCAATCGTATTTGCGATTACAATAATGGCACTGAATATTGCAGGCAGGAGCCACCGCAACGTGCATACGCGCGAAATAGTGGTGAGCTTCTTCAGAATAACAGGGGTGATTTTGCACTTTCTCCCGAATAGCATCAGGCAAGGCCGTCATCTGGTCGTTGCTGCTGCCACAGGAACCGGAAGCACAGCTGCTGGCTGCAGGTGCGCTACTTTCATCTTGTCCAAGCACTGTCAGTTGCATTGCAAGAACTCCTATTCACGCCGCTATGGGCGGACTATTTAAAGGTTAGGCAGAGCCTGGCGGCTTCTGCGTTTACAGTTACTGCTGCACACTGGGCGTTGCAACGCCTATGCCCAACTTTTAACCAGCTGTTTTTATTATGATTTTTATTCGATGCAGAGGGAGTTTGTGGCAGTTGACACAACAAAGCCACGCAGGCCTTGTGGCATACACGACACAGATTGCAGGCACAAAAAACCCAGTAGGCCACTGGGTTTTTACAAAAAGACGGTAAAAGGCTTGATCGGTAATTCTTGCAGACCTACACCACGGATACAGGTATAGACTTTAAAAGCTGGCTCATCTCAATGTGTGGCCACCGGGAATTGCGCAGACCGATACAGGAAATTAGTCTGGTAAAACGCGGTGGGCTCGGGCAATGAGCCATCTAAAAATCTAGCAACTATTTTAAGCACTATTTTTTCAGCAGCATTATTTTGTGGGCGGCACCATTTTTGTAGCTGGACGTTATTCGTGTGCCGAATAGAGATCACCAGGCGAATGCTTTAGTGTTGTGAACCCACAGTACTCCCCGCAGTGCGGAATAGTTACAAAATCCAAAACAACAGCAACCAAAATAAAAAAGGCCTCTAAACAGAGGCCATAAAATTATTGCGAAGCGTAAAACGAATATCGGCAGGCACTATTGTGCAGGCTTGGCTTTAAAAATACCCTCCGTTGACTGCTGCAACATCTGCCCCACCGGATCGAGGTTCGCACCTGTGGTAGTGGGCTTTGCGAGCAAATCATTTTTTACCGGCTTAGTCAGGCGATCATAATCCGCCTGGCTAATTTTAAATACCTGCGGTTTATCGCCGCGACGGATAAAATACTGATTATCCGCCTTCACCAAAGTAAATTGGTAGGGCTGGCCTGCGGCTGTCACCGTTAGGTTTCGCGGTTCACCGTTGGGCAGGTTATCCGCTGGCTCAAGCACCGCAAGCTTTGCAAACGCAGCTGCTAGGTCGTCGGCCTTATTTTTATCCACACTGTCATTTGAGCCTTCCAAGCTCCAGCCATTGGCAGTTTTTCTCAAACTAAAATCACTGCCATTGATGGTTTGCACATCAGCCAAAGCAAGTAAATCTTTTTTCAGCCAATTGGGCGCTGTGCTGTAAAAATCAAACGCACTTAAACCCACGGCGTAAACTGTTTTATCCCCCTGCTTGCGCAGATGGACTTTTTTAAAGCTCGGAGAGGTGCCCAAATAAAATTCCACCACCGACTGATCGGCCTTGTAGGCGTTAATTTTCCGTTGGAATTTTTGCTCACTCACCTCAAAACGCTCGTGGCTGCTGCCAGTAGTAGCCACCGGCCAGGTTAATTGGGTATTAGCCAATTTATCCAGTAGCCCTGTTAATTTTTGCTCATCTACGGGTAGCTGTTGCACCTGCGGTAATTGCCACTGGCCATTTACCTTTTGCAGGGTCACAGAATTTTGCCCCTCCGTAATAACCAACTTATCTACTTCGTTTTGTTTTACTGCCATTAAAGGCTCACTATGAACATCCGGCTGCCTAGCCTCTTGCCATGCGAAAATAGCGCCTGCCAATATTAATTGCGCCGCCAGCAACCCTCCTAGGCGCTTTTGCCACTGCCCTAAGGCTGATGTCATTTTTACTTGTGTTAGCTGATTGGGAACAAATACTGATTGATTCATAGGATTCACCTCTTAATGTGCCATCCAAACTTGATAGTGGTGTTCGCGGGCGCGTTTTATATAGCGCTGGATTAAGCCAACGGCGAGCAACGCAGCCAGTGCCAAGCCATAATTGAGGTATTCCCAAAAGGCTTGGCTGCTCTCCTCCATAGCCGGCAAGGTGCGGTTGAAATTACCTCGGCTGCGGATACTGGCGAGGCCATCATCTTCCACCGCATAATCCACGCTGTTAGCCAGCATTTGCAGGGAATTTAAATACTGGCCGCCATTGGCAACACCGGCCATGGAGAGGATAGAGTCGGTTAAAAAGTCATTGGAGCTAAATAAAATAATGCGCGCGGAATCGGGCGATTGCTCAATAACGCGGTTTAAGGTAGCGCCATTTGTTGCGCCCGCAGCAGGGGTGCCAGCGGCTGATTGCAGCAAGGGAGAATTTTTACCGGCAAACCAGGAGGTGAATTTACCCTGAGCAATTACTCCCACCAAATGAGATTTTTGTTCGCCACTGGGCGTAAAACCACTGAGTAAATTGCCGTTTAATTCGGGCATCACCTTAGTGCCGTCCCCCAACCAGGCCTGGGACGAACTATGCATCAACGGGGTTATATTCAAACCCGTTTGCTTTTGGGCATCCAAAATAATCGGCGATGCCCAAGCCATGGTTAGCTGCGGCAAGCCATTGGTAATGGGGTGGGATGAATTTAAGCCCTCACCGCGCAGGTCGAGAAAATACGGATAATCCATCATACGCATTTCCTGCACACTAAAGCCGCCCACGCTGCGCTGTACAGGAATCGGAAACGGCACACTTTGTTTATCCATAATTAAATGCTCATCCAGCTTAATACCTTTTTGCTCCAGCCAGGATTCCAGCCCAGAGCGGGTTTTATCCAGGCTAATGCTGCGCTGGCTGACATTGGCTGAATAGGGCGCACTGGCGAGAATCACTGTACCGCCTTGCATCAAAAATTGGTCAATGGCAAACAACTGGGTATCACTAAGATTCTTAGGCGCTGTTACCAGCAATACATCCGCCTCACCATTCACTGAGCCGTCTTTTAGATCCTCATGGATAATATTCAGCTCACTACCTAAAAACTGTTCAAGCTGATTAAACTGGGCACCAGGCTGCGGGCCGCCAAATGCACCGTGGGGATTATTAAATTCAGGCTCCGGTGTTACCAGGGCAACTTTTTTAGTAAAGCCGCTGGCAAAGCGTTTTATCGCCGCATTAAGGTTGCGCTCAAAGCTCGCCTCGCTTAAATCTTCTAGCGGAATAGAGACAACTTGGCTGCCCTGGGAAAGGGTGAGATAAAAGTAGAATCGCTCACTGCTTAATAAATTGGTGGCCATAGGCTTAAAGCCAAATTCTTTGCCAATTTTCTCACCCAACTTGCCGCCATCGGCTTCCGGGTCCAAATAATTCACCTGCAAGCGGTTGGCGGATTTTTCCTGCTGCTTTTTCAAATGGGTTTGCACTAGGTTTTTAAAGGCCTGTAACTCTTTGGGTAACTTAGCCTCAGGTGAAATATAAGCATTAAATACCAACTCACCTTTTACTGTGTCAAACAAATTGCCACCGGCTTGATAGCTATGCAGCACTTTTTTAATCGCGCGGGTTAAATCGTGTTCGGGATTGCGCAGTTGCACTTCTATATTGGGCTCACTAGCGGTTTTTACTTCAATTAAATCGCGAAAGCTGAGCACCTGATATTCATCACCGTACTGCACCAACACGTTAAAATAGGAGTTCACCACTGCGGCTTGGTAGCGATCCGCCACTTGGAAGGGCACTGGGTTAATAGCGTATTTTTGATTGGCTTCCTCCTCCAATTCAGGATTGCTGGCAGGGTCAACAAATTCTACCCTCACCTTGCCATTACTTTTTACTGCGTACTCTTTCATAAGGTCGCGAATTTGGGGCACCAAGGGCGATAACAGCGGATGTGTTTTGCCACTAAAATAGCCGCGCATCAGCAAGGGTTCCTGCAATTGGCTAAGATAATGTTCAGTGGCGGGGGAGATAGAAAACTGTTTGCCTTCAGTTGCGTCTAAACGCAGGCTGTGAATCTGCCCTAACCAGAGGTTAGCACCCAACGCGTTGGCCAAAACCAAAGCGGTAATACTCTGCCAAGCTCGGTGATGATGTTGATTGCCCGTAGCCGCCCAGCGCTCACGCTCTAGCGCAAAGGTATTTAAAGCGAGAAATACCGCGATTAAACTTAAGTAATAATAAAGATCGCGCAGATCCAACACACCCCGTGTAATAGCATCAAAGCGCGCGCCCGTACTTAACACGCGCAGCCACTCAGCCACTTGGATGCCAAAAAAATCGGTAAGAGTTTTGCTGCCGAGCAAATAAAAAAAGCCACACACCGCTACAGCACTAATCAAACTAACAATTTGATTCTCGCTGCGGGCAGACACACATAAGCCGATACTTAAATAAGCGGCGCCCAACAATAGGGTTGCCACATAACCGGTGATAACCGGCCCCCAATCAAGATCTCCTAAAATGGCTACCGTTATGGGCAAAGGCAGTGTGATAAGCAGTGCAATTGCAAGCAGGGCCATGCAACCTAAAAATTTTCCCACCACAAAATGCCACAGGGGCACAGGTTGTGTTAATACATGTTCTAATGTGCCGCTGCGGCGCTCTTCACTCCACATGCGCATAGTGAGTGTGCTCGCCAAAAAAATCAGCAACAGTGGCATCCACTCAAATAAGGGCCGCACATCGGCAATATTGCGGGCAAAAAAGGCTTTACCCCAAAAAAATGTAAACAGGGTTACAGCCGCAAAAGCCGCCAAAAATAAATACGCAATCGGCGATGAAAAAAACAAGGTAATTTCTTTTTGGGCAATGCGCCGCAGAGTTGTTTTAGGCTGCATGGTTTAACGCCTCCTGAACAGGGTCTAGTTTTGTTTGCGAGTTGACTTCTCTAAATAATGTCTCTAAATCGCGGGTTTCAGCTCGCACCTCAAATAGGTCAGCGCCCTGGGACACTATCGATCTTGCGGCGGCGGCGCACACCGCTTCACAATTCGCACCGGCTTTAATTTCCAAGCGGATACTGCCGGGTGTGGCGTCTTGATTTAATAGCTCCACCGTTTGCACATCAGGTAGTGCAGCCAAAATGGTTTGTATTGTGGGTGCAGGTGCACTACTGCGGATACGCACATAGCGGCTTTGCCGTAAAGTTGCCAATTTGGCATCGATCACTAATTTACCGCCCCGCATCATCAGCACGCGATCACAGAGCGCATCCACTTCTTGCATAATGTGGGTGGAGAGAATAACCGTGGCGTCTTGTGCGAGGGCGCGAATTAATTCACGCATATGCAGCGTTTGTTGTGGATCTAAACCATTGGTTGGCTCATCCAATATAAGGAGGCTGGGTTTGCCTAAAAGGGCTTGAGCGACTCCAACCCGCTGTTTATAGCCACGCGATAGGGTGCTAATAGGGCTTAAGAGCTTATCGTTTAATTCACACGCCTCAATAACCCGCTTAATTTCCCGCTGCTTCTGGGCAGGATCTATACCTTTTAAGTCAGCGGCATAATCTAAATAATCCACCACCGATAATTCCGGGTACACCGGCAGGCTCTCTGGCAAATAGCCTATTTTTTGTTGCGCGGCTTTTAAATGCAGGGAGAGTGGGCGGTTTTCAAATAAAATCTCGCCGCCGCTGGGTTCCAAACAACCACTGAGCATTTTCATCACCGTGGTTTTACCGGCACCGTTGTGGCCGAGCAAACCGACTATTTCACCCTTGGTAATAGTAAAGCTCACCCCTTGGGCGGCGATAAAATCACCATAGGCACGCTTAAGTTGCGACACGCGCAGCATATAGCCTCCAAATCGTGTGGATTAAAATTATTTGAAAAGTGAATGGCGAATAAAATCCTTTGGCTCTAAAAGACACCAAAAAGGAAATCAATTACATGTGGAATTTAACCGGGCGGGATGCCGAGATGGAAAAACAGGCGTAATCTAGGCAATAAGTGTGAGCGAGTGATCGCGTTATACATTGTTTTTTCCTCGTTGACGGGAGAAGCCCCACAAAACAATCGTAATGACAATCAAAGTGAATTAAATAAGGTAGAACTGCCAATGGCCGCGCGCCATAAAAGCTCTAACGAGCCCCTCGCCAAACAGCGGCCAAAGTAAAACCGGGGCTATAGATAGGGTTAGGTGCGTAAAGTTCAAGAGGTGGCGAAGGGGAATTTACACCCAGTCATCGCGCCACCAAACTCAGCTCCCCAGGTGCCAAAGCAATCGCCGCAACGCCAGTAATTGGCAACAACGAACAGGTGGCGCCCCTTGCGTATGGGATTGCCCCAATAAAATGGCAAATGCTTAACGGCCTGGCAAACCCAATAACATTAGCAGCTTGTTGAAATAGTTAGGCGGCGACGCGCTGGCAAGGCAGTATTTCAACAAGCTGTTAGTCAGGTGCGTAGGTGAGATAAATAGGTTCGTTAACCGGGATGCCCGCAGCATTCACCGTTTCCAACCAGACTTGATTTAAGCCTGCGGTTAAACTTCCGCCGGGAATTACCAGGTCAAATGCGTCCTCAACAATCGACGCCGCAGCTGCATTGCGTTCCAGAATATAACCTTGGGAATTTGCATCTAACTGAGGTAAGTCGTTCCAAAGCCAATTTTGCCGACCACTTAATACCAAAGCCGGGCCGTCGCCACTGGGTTCACCAGGCGCCCAACCTTGGTAATTAAACAGTTCTTGTGTATTCCAATACCATAGGCCGTCATTTCTTCTGCCGCCTATGTAGTATTGATCACTGCTGCCAATTACGACTTGGTTGGCCTGAATACTCGCATTTAATAGCCGAATTAAATATTGGTGTTCAGCGGCACTGGTAATTGTTGCCAAATGCCACCCCTCTGGCGGCACAACCCCATCAATAGAAACCAGCGGTTGGTTAATAATTTTATATTCACTCATGGGCAGGGCACTATTATTCACTCTCAACTTTAAGCCGGTTACAGTGCCATTTAAACTGCCTCGCAGCGCAAAATTATCTCGGCTAAAAAAATCGGTACCGGCATCCAACACAACTCCAGTAGAAGCGCTGCTATTTTTTAATTTATAAGCAATTTTATTGGTGCGGCCAGCGCTATCGGTAAACGCGAGGCTCAAACTATCACTGTGAATATAGCTATTGGGGATAAATAATTGAAATACTGTGGTCGCTGCCGTGTCGGTCAAGGTGACCGAGGGCGCTGATTGCTCCATCAAAATACCTTGCACATTGCCTAAATCAAATTGCAGATTCAAATCATTCCACGCCCAACCGGATGAACCTCGGCGCAGGGTTAAATAGTGATTATTGCCGGTGTCATTGGGCTCGGGGACGCCATCACTATTCCCCCAGGCGGTGTAACCCCAGGGCTCACCGTTAATCCAGTGGGCGGAGTAGGGCTGAATATTGTCGCCGCGATCAAGGTATGCCCCTAAATAAACATCACCATAACGCTGATTGGCATCTAACAGTGAAGACACATTATTAAGCTCAGCCGCAGATGTAATAGTGGCGGGATGCCAATTATTGCCCAGTAATTGCTGGGCGCGGGCTAACGCCTTATCCCAAGGGGCGCCCTGGGCTTCAACAAATTGCAAGCCGTGGTCAAATAGGTTTAATGGCTCGCCGCCTAATTGTGCCTGCACCCGCTGATAGCGATTGCCTTGCCCCCAATCCACCTGGCCAGTAATCGTAATCCCTTGAGCGCTGCGGGTTTCATTGGTAATAGTAATATCCGGTTTATCGGCAACACCAATAAAACCCAACTCGCGAATTTCAATGCGGTGATAGCCGCTAATATTGTGTGAAGCCAGCACCTGTAAAGTCACCCGGCTTACACCCGACACAGGGCGGAAACCAAATCTGCCTTCATTGCGCTGATTTTCGCTCACATTAGTTGAGGCGGTTTCTCCCAGGGGCTCTCCATTGGCATCCCAAAACAATAATTTAAATTTAGAAATACCCTCTGCTTGCACATTGATATCATTCCACAATACAAATTCACTGAGCGTATAGGCTTTGTCCAGATATAACTCTATATCGCCTTCAGACTCATTACTGGTAAAGCCATTAAACACTACAGCGGGGTTTGCACTGGTTTCATAGAGAATTCCGTCCGCCAGCTGGTTTAATAAATAGGGTTCTACCACCGATAAGTTTGTGGCCGGGCGGATATGCGGATAACCGATGAACGAGGCAGGGAAATTAACGCCCCGTATTTTTTTGCCAGTAAAGCCCAGCTCGCGTATTTCAATTTGCGTGAACGAGTCCAGCACAATAAATTCAATTTTGGCTACTGAATCAATTAGGCCGTCAAACTGCTGCAAGGTAAAGCCCTTGTCGTTTAGGCTGTTAGGGTCGCCAGGGGTTCCGGCACCGGTTCGCTCGGTAAGCAGATTATTAAATTCATCGTAAAAACGCAGACTATAATTCTTCACGCCCTCGCCATTGGCATTAATATCATTCCACAACGCAAATCCATCAATCTGATACACACCGTCTAGCGTTATACTAAATTCCCCGCGCGCTTCGTTATTAGCAGGTGTAAAACCAGCAAATGCCTTAGGGTCAAAAGCCAGATCATGGGCCATGGCCAATGAATAATTCTCTTTCGCTGTCAGATTAGACGTAATCTGCACATGCTCGCCGCCCACAAAATTTTCCGGCAGAGGTGTTCCAGAGCTGCTTGAAGAGCTAGAACTGCTTGAAGAGCTGGAACTACTTGAAGAGCTAGAACTACTTGAAGAGCTAGAACTGCTTGAAGAACTAGAGCTACTTGAAGAACTAGAACTACTTGAAGAACTAGAACTGCTTGAAGAACTAGAACTGCTTGAAGAACTGGAACTACTTGAAGAACTGGAACTGCTTGAAGAACTAGAACTACTTGAAGAACTGGAACTGCTGGAAGAACTGGAACTGCTGGAAGAACTGGAACTGCTCGAAGAACTAGAGCTGCTTGAAGAACTAGAACTACTTGAAGAACTGGAACTGCTTGAAGAGCTTGAACTACTTGAAGAACTAGAACTACTTGAAGAACTAGAACTACTTGAAGAACTAG
>DAOQGS010000038.1:0-3176 GCA_035338675.1 Cellvibrionaceae bacterium | reverse complement strand
TACTTGAAGAACTAGAACTACTTGAAGAACTAGAACTACTTGAAGAACTAGAACTACTTGAAGAACTAGAACTGCTTGAAGAACTAGAACTGCTTGAAGAACTAGAACTGCTTGAAGAACTAGAGCTACTTGAAGAGCTAGAACTACTGGAAGAACTCGATGTGTTCTTTAATTCGTCGGCAGTAATTTCAAACTGAAAAATAGTGTCTGTATCGCCACTGCCAATTACACCTTTTAACACGCGGCTATTATTGCCCCAAAAAACATGTACGGTGTAAGCGCTACCTGTTCCGCTGCTGTGTTTTAGGCGCACACTATATTGACCAACCGGTGCCTGGGCCCACACAATATTGGCCTCTGGCACACCTTCAAATACTTCAAAACGGCCTAATTTATCTTGGCAATTACTCGCGGTATTTACCGCGCTCAACCAATGTGCACAGGGGTCTTGCACCGTCAGAGCGACTACACTGGCGGCATCCGCCCAGGCAATATGTACGCGCACAAAACCTGTCGTACCCTTTAACTGGTTTTGTGCAATATCAGTTGGAGTGGGTGTAGGTTTTTCAGTGATGACCACTGGTGCTGAAGATGTTTCGCGAATCACCCCAACCGCCCGCGCACTAAACGCATCCTCTGCCGATTCGCCGCCACTTACTTGCAGATTAAAAAATTCATTTTGCTCGCGGACAGAGTCTTTAATTAATGCCACACGCAGGGTTTGTTCTTGCTCCCCCGGGGCAAAGGTAATTAATTTATCCACCGCCACATAATCAGAACCTGCTAAGGCAGTGCCATCAAAAGTAATGCAGCGCACTGCAGTTGCAGTTTGCGCAGGTTTATTCAGCTTGATCGTAAACAGCAGGCTTTCAAGGCTTTCCTCCTGCTCAACACTTACTACCTTGGCCGGGTTGCTTAAGGGGCGCACCGTCAACACTAGTTCATCAACAGCCACTAGCGCACCATTTGCTGCCGCAAGCCTAAAGCCCAGTTCACTTACCTGCTCCACATCCGGCGCAATAATGCCGGTGTGGGCTTGTTGCGGATTGAGGATAATCGCCTTGGGGCCGCTCACCTGTTGCCATAAAACCCGCTCGGCAACGCCCTTTACCTGGCCATCAACATCAACGATTAAATTGGCATCGCTGAACAAAGGCACTCCAGCGCTAACGCCCAGTTCATTGCCAGTGGGTTTTTGGGGGTTGCTGATATTGAGCCCCTGCCCGGCCTGTTGGCGGTTTTGCGCCTCGCGGGCGGCGGCCTGCTCAGGGGTAAGGGCTGCCTTCGACTGATCCACCCGGGATGACTTGCCTTCACCACAAGCGGCAAGTAAAAAAGTAATACAAACCAACAGCCAAACGCGTCCCATAGAGCCCCCTTAAAAATAGTGCGGGGCATTTTAATTGTTTACCCTAATAAATCTATGACACCTCCCTAATCTTCAGCAGATGACGCCGAAGAATCTAAAAAAGCTTATTTTTCGCTATTTTTATTAAACCCAAAAAACGCAGCTGGCCCCGTAGCGAGGGTGCTTAAGACGCCGAATATGCGCAGTTCTTGGTAAAAATTCCCTTCCTCCTTGCTGCAACCCGTTTGGGAAACCCCGGGATATAAAGCGCTATTGAGGACGGCAAATAACGGCAACAGGGCTGCCAGATCGGCAACTTTGCTATAGCGCCCCCGCCAAAGACAAAAGTCCACACATTTTTGACCCTTTGGGTGGGCCAAAGGCAAACTTCAGGACAATCTATTTGCCAGCACATGAATAAGACGCCTGGCGCCAAAAAATCGGCTAAACTTAGCGGCACGGGTCATTCGACCAATAACAACATCCCGATTAGCGCCACTGTGGTATCCCTCACACGATTATGATTAAGCATAAATTTTCGCCTTTTTTTATTTTCACGCTCCTGAGCCTTACAGGCGTGTCGGCACAGGTCCATGGGGCCGTAAAAGAAAAATCCACCAACACAAAGACCAATGTATCGGCGAGCGCCAATACGAATACCAAAACGAATAAAAGCACCGCAAATAACAAAAAATCCAGCCAACCCACCGCCAAAAATACCAATAAATCCGCTGTTCGCCCGACTAAAAGCAACAAACCAACACCTGTAAAACCTGCAGCGGCCAAAGCGGTTTCCACTAAAGATGATATTGCTTGGGCCCAGGGCGTGGGTGCAATTAACAAATTCAAACCCGATGGTTCAAAACCCTATTACAAACAATTTGAAGACTATGTGCGCGAAGTCATTGCCCCTCGCGTACCCGGCGCAGCCCTCACCATGGTAGCGGACGGCCAGGTACAAGTATTAGAAGGCTTTGGCACCCGCGCCGTGGGCAGCACACTACCGGTAAATGCCGATACGGTGTTTCGATTGGCCTCAGTTTCCAAAACATTTGCCTCCGGCGCTGCGGCTGTCGCCGTACGGGATAAATTACTCAGCTGGGATACCACCGTACAAAGCAAAGTGCCCTATGTGGAATTCAGCAATCCAAACTACGGCAAGCAATTAACCCTTAAAGATATTTTGGCCCAGCGCTCGGGGCTGCCCAAACACACCTACACCCATTTAATTGAAGAAAATGTTCCCTACCCCGAAACTTTAGAACGCCTAAAATACGTGAACTTCGCCTGCCCGCCGCGCAAGTGTTATAGCTATCAAAACGTGGTGTACAGCTTAAGCGGCGATATGATTAAAGCCGTCAGCGGCAAGAGCTATGAGACCTACACCACGGAGAAATTATTCCGCCCGCTAAATATGCAAACCGCTTCATTCGGTTTGAACGCCTTTGATGCCTCGCCCAATAAAGCCATGCCACATGTATGGCGCAGCAAAGGCTGGTCACCCACTGGCAGCGTCGATCACAATTATTATTCGGTGGGGCCCGCCGCCGGTGTAAATGCCTCTATCCGCGATATGTCCCAATGGCTGCTGGCCCAATTGGGTCACAAACAAGATGTTTTGCCGGTAAGTCTACTCAATGATATGCAGCAAAAAATTACCCCCAATACATTGGGTGATTCTCACTATGCGGATCGAAACGATTTAACCAACACTCATTACGGCCTAGGCTGGCGGATTTTTGATTTTGATGGCCAGAAAAACTTCGCCCACCACGGCGGCTGGGTACAGGGTTATCGAGCCGAAGTTGTGTTTAATCGTCAATTGCAA
>DAOQGS010000037.1:0-13249 GCA_035338675.1 Cellvibrionaceae bacterium | reverse complement strand
ACAGTGGTCAACCCACCGAGACCCTGAGCGCCTATGCCCAGCGCGTTGACCTTATCGAATAATTCCAAGCGCAATTGCTCCGAGCGATTAGCTGCCCCGCGCTCGCGCAGCTCCTGAATATCCACAGGCTCCAACAAAGCCTCTTTGGCCAGCAACATGGCTTTCTCAGCTGTGCCACCTATGCCGATACCCAGCATACCCGGTGGACACCAGCCGGCCCCCATCTGCGGCACCACGGATAACACCCAGTCCACCACCGAATCACTGGGGTTGAGCATGGCGAATTTGGTCTTCGCTTCCGAACCACCGCCTTTGGCCGCCACATGAATATCAATAGTATCGCCAGGTACAAGCCTGTAGTGAATGACGGCAGGTGTGTTATCGCCGGTATTTTTTCTGGCTCCATCCGGGTCGGCAAGAATAGACGCACGCAGAATATTATCCGGCTGCATATAAGCACGGCGTACGCCTTCGTTAATAATGTCATCAAAGCTCATAGTGCCTTCAACCAGCACATTCATGCCCATTTCAACGAAAACTGTAACTATGCCGGTATCCTGGCAAATAGGCCGATGGCCCTGGGCACACATGCGGGAATTAATCAGAATTTGCGCCATGGCATCTTTTGCGGCGGGGTTTTCTTCGCGCAAATAGGCTTGATGAAGGGCTTGAATAAAATCGATAGGATGATAGTAGGAGATAAATTGCAACGCATCGGCAACGCTTGCGATGATGTCGTCTTGGCGAACGATAGTGGGCATTGGGCTTTCTCAACAGGACGGATTCGGCCAGAATTCTACACGCCCAAGCGCAAGGCTCAAAGGATAAAAAAGACAGCCGCTGCAATGGCCGACCTACCAAGCAAGCCCCGCCGGTGGCTACACAGTTTAATTTAGCGGTCTGTCGAAATAACTAGGGGCGGAGAACTATTCGGCTGTGCGGAAGGCCTCTAACCCCACAACAACCTTTGCAAACTCCGCCTGTGCATCAGCAAAAACCTCTGCTAATCCCTGTGGGTTTTGGCTCTGCCCAAGGGCTTCAAGCCGCGCCATAATCTCAGCCAAAATATTGGCCCCCATGTTGCGGCTGCTGCCTTTGATGCCATGGGCCTCGTAATAAATTACTTTAAAGTCCGCTTGGGCAATGGCGGTGTGCAGGGTATTAAAACGTGTTTGGGAATCGGCAATATAGCGGTTGATTAATTCATTAAAATTTTCCGCCAAGAGTTCGCGTAATTCATCGAGCATTTCCGCATTTAAGGACGCATCAGCCGCCATACTATTAATCCTCTGCCAGCCATCGAAATTGAGCTTCTACACAATTGCCCGGCGGCAACACGGTGATGGATTCACACATGCTACGCAACAACGCGAAACCCCTGCCGTGATAAATCGGCACACCGCCGGGTGTCGCCACGGTTTCATCTGGGCAAAAGCCCGCACCGCTATCTCGCACCCGAATTCGCAACACACCACCACCAGGATCAACCTTGTGGCTAAATTCTAAAATCACAAAACAGTCTTTGGGTAAATTCTCCAAACCCTCTTTGCGCAGGCGATAATATTCCGCAAAGCCCTGGGGCGATTGTTTAATACTGGATTTTAACCCCAACACACCATGTTCAACGACATTATTGTAAAGCTCAGAAATTACAGTAAATAACACCGAATTACTCTGCCGCAAACCCGGCACTTCAGAGGTTATATGCAGCAGCAAAGGCATGGGGTCAAAGACACGTAAAGAGCTGGCTTCCAAGCGAAAATCTAAAGACCAATCCTGTAGGCAGCCGCGGCCACGAGAACCTTGTTTTTCCACCTCTGCGGCTTCTTTTTCATCGGGGAAGCGCACTTCAACCAGCGACACATCATCGTCCCGTTCGCCCTCCCCTATATGGTGTTGCACTTTTTGCAGTATGTCGTCGAATATATGAATATTATCGAGTTCCTGCTCCAAAAGAGCATTGAGCCGCTCCTCACCGAACATAACGCCTTCTGTATTGCGCGCCTCTTGAATGCCATCCGACCAGAGTAAAACCCTATCCCCCGGCTCTAAAACATAACGCACCGCTTCCGCTTTAAAACTCTGGTTGGACAAAATCGCCAGGGGCAAATTGCGCGAAGCCAAGCGCTCAACTGTTTTGCCACCAGCGCGATAAATTGCTCCATCGGGCAAACCGCCGCTCCACACCAACAAGCGCTTTTTACGCAAATTAATATCTAAAAAGGTGGCGCAACAAAATAGCCCCATCGGCAGCGTTTTATTGAGCTTGCCATTAATTTCCCGCAAGATCTCTGACATGCCAAAACCTTTATTCACCATGCCATAAAAAATAGACGCAAGCGGCATGGAGCCAATGGCAGCGGGTAACCCGTGGCCGGTAAAATCACCCAGCAATACCATTAAACTGCCCGTAGGGCTGATATCCGCTAACAACACATCGCCATTAAACACCGCCATAGGCGACATGTAATAACGAATAATGGAAAGATTAAGCGAGGAAGTATTGGCGATTCTATCGAATACTTGTTTGGCTACTGTCTGCTCTTGTAACAGATGTTTATTGTTGCGTTCGATGAGATTTTTTTGCAGGCTGAGGGTTCTGTTCATCACCCGCATGCGGCTAAAAGCCTTAATTTTGGCTTCGATGATAATCTGGTTGTAAGGCTTGGATAAAAAATCGTCGCCACCGGCATCCAGACAGCGCGCTAAAGAAGGGGCATCCACCAGGGATGTTAAAAAAATCACAGGGATAAAATCCTCCCCTGCAGCTTCCTTAATACTTGATGCCGCTTCCACCCCGTCCACATTGGGCATCAATACATCTAAAAAAACTAAATCGGGCTTTTCAACTAAAAACTGCTCAATCGCCTGCTGGCCATCCTCCGCCAGAACCACGGTATAACCGAGGCGCTCCAACATTGTTTGAAGGATAAAACGATCGACCGGCGAGTCGTCAGCAATTAAAACCTTTATCGGCGATTGAGGAATTTTTTTACTCACTGTAACCCCGCGCTAATCCCACCGAGCTAAATCGGACGATACATCGCCTATTTATTGAATCGTAAACAACTTTTCAAAACTCGAAATAGCAAAAATTTTCTTAACTTCAGGGGAGCAATTGGAAATCGTAATCGACGCACTTTCGCCACCGGCATAATCGCGCAATACCAACAACATTCCCAGCGCAGAGCTATCCAAATACTCAGCCCGTTTTAAATCCACATTAAAACGGATCGGCCCATCGCGCACGGCACTTTCATAACACGAACGGAATTCATCCAATGAACCTGCATCAAACCGGCCATCAACCGCAATTGTCAGTGTGCGTCCGTCCGAAGAAAGTGATGAGTTTATTGACATAGATTAGTCCTCCAACAGATATTTAACCAAACGCTCAGGGGGCGGGTAGCCCCTTATAAACCAGATCAGTGCCGGCACGTAAGCCGCCTTGACCCAATACATTCACTCTTGTCCCGAAATTATAAGCAGCCAACCTAGCGGCACTGCCAGCCCAGCTGCCCTCTTCTCCCAGCCTATCCTGCAGGGCGGCAACTATAACCGGTTTAAATCAACTAAGCATCTATCGCCTGAGGCAGCTTATTAACGTCAGCATAGACCAAAGTTATCAACTTAACTGCCAGGCTGGAGGAAATTAATCGCATGGCATTTAATGTGCTAAACCCGTGTTTATTGGCTCCCTGGTTATAGCAAACATAATACTTATAACTAAGCAGCCAACGCTGCCCTGATCCACACCTTAGGTCTGCACAGAAATGCTAAGGATACTCGGCTTAAAATACCCAGTGGCAACAGCCTAGTAAGACGCTCAAAAACCGGCGCAGTTAGTAGACCTGCGATTTAAGCCACACGGATATATCAAGTACGTGTGAACATTTCACCTAAATCAGGGGCTTACCAACTATCCTTGTGCGTCAAAGCCCCAATACAGGCCATCTTTAATAGGCAGGTGATAATTATCCTACAAAAGGATCGCCACACACCGCCCTGCCACCCACACGATTAAGACTTATAAGAAAACTCTTTGCTAATGCTCGGGAGCACGAGCATTATGAAATTGCCCCTGGCGGGCGACCCGTGCCGAAGTTTTAATTCGGTAATTGCAAACATTGACGCATTCAGATGTAACCGGCGGATGCCTGCTAGCGACACAGCTTTCAATGAGCTGCTACTGGGCACCCACCAAATAGCGACTAGGCCCATAAGCATCAATAATTTTTAACCTAAAAACCGCAGTTGAACTTGTGGCGAGGGTGCCTAAGGCGCTGAATATGCGTGGCCGCCTCTAAAGCTCAAGCAAAGGGTTGACTAATCCCAGCGCTCTCCACTCTCGCCCCAATTAATTACCTCGTTAAATTAAAGCAAACAGCCGCCATTGGGGCATAAGCAATATACAAATGCAAGGAATTATCCAGCAAACAGCATGCTGCATCCGTAGGTATGCACACAGGTGAGATGAGCTGCAAAAAGCGGAGTTTAAGGAAACTCTGATTGAGAGAGCAAAACCATGAGGGCAAGCAGCCTTTGGTTTAGCAGCGTGGTGAATAGGTCGGCGGCGACGCTCTGTCAGGGTAAATT
Source organism: Cellvibrionaceae bacterium (assembly GCA_035338675.1). Lineage (GTDB taxonomy): Bacteria > Pseudomonadota > Gammaproteobacteria > Pseudomonadales > Cellvibrionaceae > CAMCXE01. The sequence goes on along the minus strand of DAOQGS010000037.1, from coordinate 8,653 downwards.
TGCTGAGTTTCGGCCGTCAGGGGTGTCTATCGAAGGCGATTAAAAAGCTGGCCCGCATGTGTATCAACACACTAGCAGCTTGTTGAAATACGTAGGCGGCGACGCTCTGGCAAGGCATATTTTGGCAAAAAACCGGACGACTGCATGAATGCAGGAGTTAGAGCAATGCAAGTGCAATTGCCAAGTCTACACGCTTTAAATGAGGATTTTTTGTCAATTTATAACGCCGCCAACGCTCGCAAGGTAGTATTTCAACAGGCTGCTAAAAATAGGCTGCCGAAGTAATCAGGTAAAACGCGCTACTGCCCACCTTTTAACTTATTAATTTCACGATTGACCTGCAGACGAAATGCATCAATAGATTCGATGGCGTTTTCGGTGTTGCGCACTCGCTCACCCAGATCAGATTCCACCGCTTTGAGGCGTTTTGACAGATCGGATACTTTACTGGCCAACTCTTTGCGGGCTTCATCATCACGGCTGGAAGAAGATTGTTGGGCCTGCACTAAATCCTGCAGCACTTTTAACTCCGACTGCAGGTCGGTTACGGCTTGCTTGGATTTACCCTCTAAGTCGCGCAGGGCTGCTTGTATTTGTTTGTTAACCGTAGTGTTGGTCTCTTCTAGAGCCGCCGTCGTTTTTGACTTTAACTGATTTTGCGCATCCCACAGCTTAGCCACTTCGTTGGCATTAGTTTTTAACTTATCTTGCAAGGCAGCGAGGGATTGTTCAGAGGTTTCACCAGTTGAATTTAAACGCTTTTCCAATTCACTGACGCGGTTTTCTGCCGCTGTTAGCAAACTGGCCTGCTGTACGGCTTGCTGTTGAAACTGGGTTAACTGCCAATAAAAAAAAGCGCCCAATGCCAAACTCGCTAAGGCCAACAAAACGGCAAACGGTGCTAAGGGCGATGAGCCTGTGCTAACAGGTGCGCGCCCGGCCGAAGCACTAGAGGGCCGCGTATTGGCGGGTATGCGAGTTAAGGGTTCGTCTGCTTCTGTGCGGCCAGAAAGAGTGGGTTCTCGACGCTCGATCATGCTTTAAGCCTTGTATACTAATCAGGAGTGTAAATTGGCGGGTGTGAATAACAATAAAGAAAAAAGGAGGCCAAAGCCTCCTCATGCAAAGCGCCTGAAATTAAGCAAAATTCTTGTTTACAAAATCCCAGTTAACCAATGCCCAGAAGGCTTCTAAATATTTAGGCCGCGCATTGCGAAAATCAATGTAATAGGCGTGTTCCCACAAATCTACGGTCAATAAAGGCTTAGTGGAGGCATCAGTTAAAGGCGTCGCGGCATTGCTGGTATTCACAATGGCCAGGCTACCATCGGACTTTTTCACCAACCAAGTCCAAGAGGAGCCGAAATTATTCACCGCTGAGGTATTAAATTGCTCTTTGAATGCGGCAAAAGAGCCGAAAGAAGCAACAATAGCATCTGCTATGGCACCGGTAGGCTCACCACCAGCATTAGGCGCTAAACAGTGCCAGTAAAATGTGTGGTTCCAAATTTGCGCAGCATTATTAAATACGCCACCGCTGGATGTTTTCACGATTTCTTCTAAGCTCTTACCTTCAAACTCAGAACCGGGCAGCAGGCCATTTAGCTTGTCTACATAGGTCTGGTGGTGTTTGCCGTAGTGAAATTCTAAGGTTTCTTCTGAAATATAAGGAGCCAATGCATTTTTGGCGTAGGGCAATGCGGGTAATTCAATAGCCATAAGATCATCTTCCAATTTGTGGGAGTTGGGGTAACTAGGGTGCCAAGGTATAGCACCGAGGGAAAATGGGAAAACCCTGCAGCCCGCCCGAAGCGCCCGCTCGGCTGCACAACTATTGGCGCAACGGTCGCTGATACACTTTTGAGAAGCCCGCCATGGGTTGCCCCCCAATTTGCGGCCGAAGCTGGCCAATTCAAGGCCTTGTTCACAAAAAAGGCCCGACTCCAGCCGGGCCACCTTACCAGAAGTAGGCCCCGCTGACTACGCACCCCGCGCCTAGGAGCAACAACCGCTCACTTTCGCTAGCTGGGGTGACCAGGCGTATTTTGCCTGCCCGCAGTCAATCAAAATACGCATAAGTGCAGCAGGGCATATTGGTGAGCCCTGGCTAACAGCGGATCCAAGCGGCCTCTCAACCACCAGCCTGCCAATAAACCTAAAGACCACGGTTAAACCCTACTGCGGTTTTTAGGATAAAACGACATCTTGCTCGGCCCCCACCATATTTAATGGTTGCAAATGAAGCAGCCAATTGTTGGCTTGCTTAAATGCCGGGTACCGGCTCAATCATTTCTATTCGGCAAATGAGCACTGCAATTATTTCACTTTTATGATGATGACAGGCATTTTTAGGGGTGAGCGCAAATTAACATCCCAGATGTAACTGACTGATCCGAACGGAAGTGACAAGCCTATTCCCTCTACGCACTTTATTAACCGGGCGGCAAAATAGACCAGGGCGATCTATTTTGCCGCCGGGTTAATAACAACCGAACAACGCAGAACACCTTTAGATTTGTTGCGCATAAATAATCCAAATCAAATAGCAAACCCAATACCGCGCATAGAGCACCAATAGATTTAACATGTTTATCTAACCGCCCAAACGGCAGAAAAAATATAAATAAAGTCAAAATTAAGTCGCCGCACTATTGCTTTTTTTGCTTAAAAAAAACAATCACCACTCTTGCCGCACTATAGCCTTTACTTCAAAATATAATTAAACCTAGGGAAATCCTATTTCGAATCAATATCAGTAGTGCCAGAGTCTTATGCTTTATTTTAACTAGAGCACGGCACCCAATAGCACAACGATGATAAGTGCCACGGGCTCTAATTGAGTTAAGCGCGAGATAGATAACTGATTTTAATGCGCTTTCTGGCCTTTTTTAGGAGTTAATATGATCAATATCGTTTTTGAAGCCATTGAACAACACAAATCAACACTGATTGACCACCCTTTTTGCCAAAACCTACGATCTTACTCGGATAACAATATAGATGCCTACCGTTTTGTTCCACACATGGCATTTTTTGTTTTAGGTTTTAAAGACATGTTAAAAAATCTGCAGGTTAACTACCCCAAAAACCCTGTCGATCACATGCTTAACCATCACTGCCACGAAGATAGTGACCACTGGCAATGGTTTTTGGAGGATCTAAAAACGCTTAAATTAGGTGTAGAAAAATGGGGCGGCGATATTGGTGGCGCGCTGGCTTTGATCTGGTCGGATGCTGATTTTCCAGTGCGCAATCAGGTGTACCGGGTTATGCATCACTTATTTCAATGCCGCAGCACCCACGAAAAACTCATATTGGTGGAGTGCCTGGAGGCAGCGTTTGCCGCCTTTGTGGTCAACCTTAATTATTTAACCCAGCGCTCTGGCCATTTTAAAACTCTTAAATATTTTGGCGAACATCACTTTACCGAAGAATCCTCCCACGCCATGGGCAGCTGGTTAAATGAAGGCGGCAAAGCGCCCGTGGCGCCGGATAACGCCCATCAAATACGCACAGACACCATGCTGGCAATGGTGGATGATATTTTTGCAGGATTTAATCAAGTATTTACTATTTGGGATAAAGCTTGGGTGGAAGAAACCATTCTAGAAGCGGCCTAATAAATCCCTTCGCCCGCAAAGCTAGGCTCTAACAGCCGATTACGATAAATAGACGGCAACAGAGGCTAGGCTTTGTGGGTTATTGCCACACCATTAGGCTCAATTAAGCTGAGGATTCTCAAGCATCACAAGTAAACCCCTTGGGCGCCCGCACGAATATCCCACAATATAAGCAACTGCAGGGCTCCAACCTGGGCAGCCAGGTGCACACCAAAGAAATAGCTTGTGCGAAAATTAATTAAAATAATCGTAACTATTCAGTTATTTGCCTTTTGTCACTTGCGGTGTTTTGCAAAGATGTGAGCCCTAGCGAGGCGCTGGAGTGTTTATTAAAGGGACTTGGACGGATTTTTATCTTGGTTAAAAAAGTGCTAAATAGTGATAAACAATTGCTAGCAGCCTGTTGCAATACTTAGGCACCGATAGGCAGGAAGGTTTTGATGGCACAGGCATCGCGCGTATGAGGCACTGCCAGCAACAATAAAAATATGCCCTGTAATAGCATCGAGCATTTTTGGCAGCGCCTATTTTTCAGATAGTGCTTAAATATACAGCGAGTGCGCCACCCAACCTATTCGTCGCTATCTGTCGCCGGCGTAATGCGGGTTACCACTGGGCGTTCGGGTGGGGAATAGTTAGAAGGAGCAGAAGCGGTTTTTTCTAAATTGCTCACCGCCAGCCGCTGCAGATCGCGGCTATTTAACAGTGCTTTGGTGTCCACCACAGCGTCGCGGTCCAACCAGTGTTTGAGTAACTCATCACCACTATAAACCAAGTGTAAAAAATTTTGCTGGTTTTTTGTGTGTTTGCTTTTGTACAACAAAAAAAACGACCGCTCACTAATTTCGTTGCGGGTGAGCGCCCAGGTATACACTTGAGCGCCCTGGCCTAGGCTATTCACCGCCATAGGTTGCCCCAATTGTTTTAATACCCAGGGTTTGCTGGCGGACTGCTGCCCCAAACGAGAAAATAATTGCGCTGGCACGCGCCCCTCGGCATCGGCAAATTGGGTTTGATGATCGCTTGAATACAGGGTACAACCGCTTAAACACTGGGCGGTAATAAGCGCATATAACCAACGCATCACACTGGCTCCGAGGTAAAGCGCGGTGCTTTACCTTGCTTGCGAATTAATTCCATCAGCTGTGCTTCGGAGCGGGAAATACCACAGCTGGCGGAAACCGTCGCCGCATCTAAGCCGCGATCAAACATTTGCATGGCCTGGGTGTAACTAAAATCTTCTGCAGCGGCTGGCTCGCCACGGGCGCTGCTGGCCGCTTTAAGGCTCTGTTCAAGGGATAAAATGCGCTGCCCCATCCCTATGGCAATAGAGTTTTGCATGGCGATGGATTTTTCCATGGCTTCCATTTGCATTAGGCACTTGGTGATTTCGCCGGATAGTTTTTGCTGTTTTTTGACAAATAGAACCGCCAGTGCGCCAAACGCACTTAGGCCACTTAAGATTAAAAGACCGCTGACCCAAGGGTCCATAATCAACTCCTGCTCAAAACAGCTTAGAGGCGATACAGGTTAAAACGCGCCTATCTCGCCCCACTCTTCATCGGTAATCAGTTTATTTAATTCAATTAAAATTAATAATTCGTTGTTCTTGTGGCAGACGCCTTGGATAAACTTCGCACTTTCTTCATTACCCACATTCGGCGCGCTCTCGACTTCGCTTTGGCGCAGATACACCACCTCAGCGACGCTATCCACCAAAATACCCACGACGTGTTTTTCCGCTTCGATAATCACAATGCGGGTGTTATCCGTCATATCCCCCGGCTCCAAGCCAAACCGGTGGCGGGTATCAATCACCGTAACCACGTTGCCGCGCAAATTAATAATGCCTAAAACATAGGACGGCGCGCCGGGCACTGGGGCTATTTCGGTGTAGCGCAACACTTCCTGCACTTGCATTACATTAACGCCATAGGTCTCCCCGGCGAGATGAAACGTCACCCACTGCAGAATTGGATCATCACTGGTTTTGCTTTTACTGAGACTTGCGCTGACGTTGGTCGCCATAAAATCCTCTTGCCTGGCGGCACTTAAAAATTCAAAAAATCCTTCTTAACTATAGTCAAGGGTGCAGGGCGCGCCAGTTTGGCCTAGGCGCTTGCCGCCCCGACTAACATCTGGCCGATGACCTCTACATCCAGCAGGGCACACATCTGTGATTTAACCGTGCCTAACAGCCAAGGGCGCTTGCTGCGCTCCCCGCGCCAGACCACATCGTCACAGGCCAAGCTTACCGGCTGGGCCACGCGGTTAACCGCCAGCGCCAGTTGCCAGGGCTGCCCCTTGGCGGACTCAGCCGCCAGGGACACCACAAACTGCACCTGCTCCACAAAGGCGGCCTCGTAGCGCTCGGGCATCACTAATAACGCGGTATTAATCACTCGCAACGGGCCGCGGGGGGTATTGAGGGTGCCTAAAAATAACGGCCCCTGCCCGGGCAAATGGGAAAAGCCGTCCTGCACCTGAAAAATATGCCCCAACACCACCAGCGGAATGGCGAGCTTTAACCCGGCCACATCGACTAACAGGGTGTCGAAGGTTTTGGTGGCCCAAGCGGGTTTGCCGGCGACTGCCGAGGCGTTAATGTGCGGCGCGGCAACTGCTGGAGGATCAATCGGAGCAATGGGTGGGGTAGGTTCAGGCGCTACCGGAGCGACAGGGGCAATCGCCTGGGATTGCCCCTGCACCGGGTCTTGAACCTGAACCGGCGCCTGCCAGGCGGAGTTGAGCAATTGCTGCAGCTGCTGGCGGGCGGGCTCAGCAAGGGTGACTTCCGCTGGGCTAGGCAAATTCGCCGGGGAAGCCTGAGAATATACGGGCGCCTGCGGAGGATGTTTATCCCCAGCCGATGCTTGGATTGGCTTCAGCGCGGCTGGGGATGGACCCGGTGTGAGTGGCTCTGGCTTCTCTGCTGGGGCAGGCTCAACCGGGCGGGCGCGCTCAGGCGCTGCGGCCTCAGCGGCAGGGGCAAACAAGTCCGTTAAGTATTGGCCGATTAAATCCTCGGCGCGGTGGGCCATGCTGTGCTCGCCTGCGCCCTGAGGGCTTTAAGCTCTTTTTGCGGTAATAAATAACCCAAGAGGCTGCGGTAGCTATCAATACCCTGGGATTCCTCCGCCACCAGGTGCGGCGGCAGGCCCATTTTGCTGGCGTCCCGCAGGCGGGTATCAATGGGGATGCGCCCCGGCCAAACGGCATTGCCATAGGTGTGGCGCAGGGTTCTAAGGCTCGTCACCGACGCGCTGGTGCGCCGGTCATAGAGGGTGGGCACCATTAAATAGGGCATTTGGCTGCTGCGGGAGCGGTTGATCATCTTGAGGGCGTTGAGCATGCGCTCGGTGCCTTTGAGGGCTAAAAATTCTGTTTGCACCGGCATAATTAATAAATCGCAGGCGGCCAGGGCGTTCACCATTAAAACCCCCAGGGCGGGCGGGCAGTCGATAAGTGCCAGGTCAAAATCATCGGCAATTAAATCCAGGCTTTTTTTAATTACCAGGCCCATGCCTTCAGGGCCTATGGCTTGGCGCTCCAGGGTGGCAAGGCCCATGGAGGCGGGCAATAAACAGAGGTTTTTAAACGGCGTGTTAATGATGAGCTGGCCGATAAAATCCGCCGACAGCTGTTTGCGCTCTTGGAACAAACTTAGGCTGCTGGCGGCGGTTTGGTCCGGGTTTAATTTAAAGTAACTGCTTAAAGACCCCTGGGGGTCCAAATCCACCATCAACACCCGCAGCCCTAAATCAGCGGCCAAACCGCCCAGGGCTACACAGGTTGTGGTTTTGCCAATGCCGCCTTTTTGGTTGGCGAAGGTCCACACACGCATAGCATCACCTGCTTCATTATTCTCCTTAAACCATAGCCTGCGGTTTTTCATACGGTGGGAATTTTTATCTTCTAAGCAGCTGCTGGTTTGAAAGCCAAAGCGCGCAGTTCCCTCATCAATCCGCGCCTTTTAAAGCAACCCAAGGCTAGGCATAATCCGGGCTTCCACCTAAAAACTGTGCAGATCCACGCCCTACGGATTCGTCCTAGGCAAGGCCTGATTTTTTAGGTTTAACCCCATCTGGAATCCGCCCCATGCTTAAATCCCGCGCCGCCATTGCCACCGCCCCAGGCCAGCCCCTCACCGTCACTGAAGTTGATGTAGCGCCGCCGAAGGCCGGAGAGGTATTAGTGAAAATCATCGCCAGCGGCGTGTGCCACACAGACGCCTATACCCTATCGGGCAGCGACCCGGAGGGGATTTTCCCGGCGATTTTGGGCCACGAAGGTGGCGGCATAGTGGTGGAAGTTGGCGCAGGCGTTACCTCCGTAGCAGTTGGGGACCATGTAATTCCCCTCTACACCCCCGAGTGCGGCGAGTGTAAATTTTGTTTATCCGGCAAAACCAACCTGTGCCAAAAAATCCGCGCCACCCAAGGCAAGGGGTTAATGCCCGACGGCACCAGCCGTTTTTCCCTCGATGGCAAACCTATTTTTCATTACATGGGCTGCTCTACGTTTTCTGAATACACCGTACTGCCGGAAATTTCCCTCGCCAAAGTCAATAAAGCCGCGCCCCTAAAAGAAGTGTGTTTGCTCGGCTGCGGTGTTACCACCGGCATGGGCGCGGTGTTAAATACCGCCAAAGTAAAACCCGGCGATACAGTGGCAATTTTTGGCTTGGGCGGCATAGGTTTATCCGCCGTGATTGGCGCCACCATGGCCAAGGCCGGGCGCATTATCGCCATCGATATTAATGAACGTAAGTTCGATTTAGCCCGCAAACTCGGCGCCACTGATTGCATCAACCCCAGCCATTACGACAAACCCATTCAAGAGGTTATTGTGGATTTAACCGATGGCGGCGTGGATTTTTCCTTTGAATGTATCGGCAATGTGAATGTCATGCGCTCAGCCTTAGAGTGCTGCCACAAAGGCTGGGGGGAGTCGGTAATTATTGGCGTGGCAGGCGCCGGGCAAGAAATCAGCACCCGCCCCTTTCAATTAGTCACCGGCCGGGTATGGCGGGG
>DAOQGS010000036.1:0-13262 GCA_035338675.1 Cellvibrionaceae bacterium | reverse complement strand
TCAGGTATTGAACGCTTGCGCGTTATCCCCTCGGGCGGCTCCAGTGAATCGGCGGCAGAATTTTTTAATTCTAAACGCATGGAGGTTTTGGTGGCGGAAATAAAAGAGCGCTACTCCGACCGTTTTATCGTTTTAGATGCGCCGGCTATTCAGCAGTCCACTGAGGCGCGCATTTTGGCGCAGTATTGTGATTTTAGTATGTTGGTGGTGCCCTTTGGCAAAGTAGTAACCGATGAAGTGTTATCGGCCATCGACGCCCTAGGCAAAGAGCATTTTGCAGGCCTGGTATTTAATAGTTAAGGTTGGAATTATGGTGTATCAGCGATCGATAACCTTGAGCTTATTGTGTAGCGCTTGCGTGAGTGCTTGGGGGGCGCCAGCCCAGGATCACTTTAGTGCCGATCTGAGCATGGAGAGTATCTTCACCGACAATGCATTAAAAACCTCAGGTGATGGATTAAATGAACGGCAGGATACGCTTTCGGTAGGGTTAAGTGGCCAGCAAATAAATCGCTGGAGTAGTTTCAAACTGGGTTACTCGGCAGATCGCACCTATTTTTCGCAAGCCTCCCAAGAAGACGCCAATACCCTCGAGGGTGATGCCCAGTGGGTGCTCGGTAAAGAGTACGATTGGTTCAATTTAACCCTGCAGGACTCCAGACGAAAGGTGCTGCGCTCCAATGTTGCTACGCCCTTGTTAAGTAACACCGGGGAGCGGGAATTATTGACGCTAAAGCCTCAATTGCGTTTGCACGTCTCGCCCGTGGATCAAATTATTCTTGGCGTCAGCCGCGAAGCCGTCCGATTAAAACGCTTGGCTGCGGCTGATGCCAATCGTGATACCGCCGACCTCGTTTGGCAACATAGTTTAAGTGCCACGGATCAATTATTGGTATCGATCAATCAGGGAGAAAGCACGCGCAAGGATGCGGAGGAGGCGGATTATAAATATCAGATTGCTCGCCTAGGTTATCAAGCTCAGTTAAGTCATTTGGCCTACGGCATTCAGCTTGGTTATCAAAATACTAAGGCGCGGGGCCAAGAGGAATTTGGCAAACCCAATTACAATCTTGATATCAGTTACGATAAAAATGGCCACAACCTATCTATAGGCGCCAGCTCCGCCGTTACGGATACTTTATTTGGTGATGGAAACGGCGCTTCATTGGATGAAACTCTGATGCAGGATTCGCTCAGCCAAAATTACGATTTGGTGAAACTCTCCCAGGCCAATCTGAGTTGGACGGGGCCAAAACTGTGGCGCGGGTTGCGTTTAAGTGCGCAGGCGCAATATTCCAATCATGATTATTATGTTTTGCCGGAAGATTATACGGATCGCGCTGTGTCACTATCGATCAATTACAGCTTTGCTGCTCGCACCCATGGTAATTTGCGCTTGGAGCACAGTGAATCTAGGTTTGATCAGGTGGGAAAACTCAGCGATTACCAGGAAGATAATGTTCTGCTGCGTATCTCTCACGATTTTACTAAAGCCTTAAGTGCGGATTTTTTGCTTGGCACCATTAAGCGCCATTCCGATGATGCCTTAAGCGAATACGATGAATTGCGCACCGGAGTTTCCGTTCGCTATCAATTTTGATGCTGGCCAGGTTAATAATAAACATGAACGGATTGATGCGCGCTTTATTGGTTATCACACCATTACTTTGCTTGAGCGCCTGTGATCGCAGCGCGAAACAAAAGGTCGATGAATCACAACGGCATTTAAACACGGCGCGCGCTTATCAGCAGCAGGGCCAGTGGCGGGCTGCTATGATCGAAGCGCGCAACGCCGCCAGTAAAGCGGAACAACCGGTAGAAGGTTTAGCCTTGCTGGCGGATATTTATATGCAAATCGGCGCGAATCAGGCAGCGGCGGAATTGCTGGAAAAAATTGCCCGAGATGATTTGGCGCTTAATATACAGTGGGCAAAAGCATTAATTGCCGAGCGTAAATACCAGTCGGCGCAAAAAGTATTGCTCGGTTTGCCCGCGGCTGTGCGTAACAATTCAGCCGAATTTCACCAGTTAATGGTACAGGTAGGCGCGCTTGAGGGGGATTTTGCCCTGGCCCAGGAACATTTATCCCAGTTGGAACAGACGGCTGACAGCCCCGCCGCAGTAGCTTTTTGGCGCGCCCAGTTAATGGCAGCTCAGGGGGATTGGAGTGGCGCCCAGGCGCTGCTGAAACAGTGGGTTGAGCAGAAACCGCAGGATCAAGAAGCCTGGGTTTTATTGGGGCAAATAGCCTTAACCGCCAACCAGCTTGAGGAGGCTGAAGCCTATTTAAGTAAAGCGCTCGCCTTAGTGCCCACCGGGGATATGTTAAGTGCCGCTAAAGCCCGTGTATTAAATTTACTGACGGAAGTGTTAACCCGCCTAGGGCGCTCCAGCGAGGCATACCACTATCAAAAAATGCTCGCTGAGGCGAACCCCGAGGGCGCCGCTGCGCAACAGAAGTTTAATCAGGCGCTGCAGTTGTACCAAAAGGGTGATTTTGATCAGGCCCAGGCGGTGATTAGTGAATTAAAAAAACAATTTCCGCAGGATAAAAATACCAATACCTTATTGGGCCTGGTGCAGTTACAGCAGGGCGATACCAAACAGGCGCAGGCAATTTTTGATGCGACCATCGACCCGGAAACCGCTGCGCCGCGGGTGCTGCAGGCGGCGGCGCTCAGCAGAATTCGCAACCAACAAATTGATGAGGCGCTGGAGCTGTTAAAAAAAGCCGCGCAGAATCAGCCTAAGTCGGCGGAGATTTTGGCCACTTACGGGATTGCGCTGTTGGATAAAGACCCCGCCAATGCTGAAGCGATTGAGTGGTTGGATAAAAGTTTACAGCTGCAACAAAATCAACCAAAAATTTATATGGCAAAGGCGCGTTATTTTGCCGGTCAAAATAAAATGGACGAGGCGGTGGCGCAATTGCGCACGGCGCTGGCGCAAGATCCCCAGCATTTTGAAACTCAGCAGATTTTATTTCAGTTGTTGTTTGCCAATAAACAGCTGGATTTTATTACCCAAATTATTAATTCACTGCCGGAGTCTTTGGCTGGGCGCAAATATTTTTGGCAGGGTTGGCTGGCACTGCAGCAAAAGAATTACCCCCAAGCCTTGAGCGCGTTTGAGCAGGCGGTGCCGCTGTCCGGCGCTGAGAAATACCTGCCCTTGGCCGGTTCGGCACAGGTGTTTCAAGCTCAAGCGGATTGGGCGCGGGCATTTCCCGCCTGGCAGCAGGTCATTGCCGCGGCCCCCGGTTTTATTCCTGCTTATGAGCATTATTTAGCGGCGGCCAAACAGGTTCACCAATTAGAACAGGCGGAAGTATTTTTAGCCGCGCAAAGCCGCACGGATGAAAACTGGCAAGCCAATTGGGTATTGGCGCAATGGTTTGCCGCGAATAACGATATTGATAAAGCCATTGTGAACGCCGAAGAAGTTCACCGCAAAGCCATGCAGTTGCCCAGTATCAAACAGCTGTTGGTGCAGTTATACACGCAGAAAGCCCAGCTATTAAAATCCTCCGATATTTTGCACAGCCGCGATTGGATTAATAAAGCGCTTAAATTACAGCCGGAAAATCCTGCGATTCTGACGTTTTTGGTGGAGCTTGAATTAGCGGATGAAAAAATTGCTCAGGCGCGGGCCATTATCGCCGAATATGCCAAGGGCAATGCCGAGCCTGCGCTGCTGAATTTTCTCAATGGCTTAGTGCTTTTGGCGGAAGGGAAAAAAGCCGAGGCGCTGGCCTTATTGCAAGTGTCATTTACCGCGCAGCCCATGGATAAATCTGGGGAATTAATTTATGCCATTCTCAATTCCAATGATGCCGCCAAAGCCGTTGAATTTTTAGCCCAATGGCGCAAAGCGCTGCCGCAAAGCGCCCGTCCACTGCTCATCCAAGCGCTGGCGGCCCAAGGCGCAGGCGACAAAGCGGCGGCCATCAGCGCGTATGAGCAAGCGCTGCAGCTACAGGCGCCATCGGTTTTGGCACTGAATAATTTAGCCTGGCTGTATTTTGAAACCAAAGACGCCCGCGCTATAGAGACGGCGAAACGGGCCGTTGCACTGGCGCCGAATGCGGCGGAAGTGTTGGATACCTACGGCTGGATTCTGGTGCAAACCGGCAATAAAGCTGAGGGGATTCGCTGGCTGGAAAAGGCCAAAACCCTAGCCCCCAACCTGCCGGAGATTCTCAAGCATCTTGAGGAAGCTAAGGGCGGGAAATAGATCCCTGCTCAGGCGCCTCACCGCCTCTGGGCAGGCTGTGAGGTTTTCCCCAAACTGGTCTTTCGGGCCAGTTTTTTCTTGATGTTTGCCTATTTTTGCGCCAAGTTAACGGTTCTGCAGTAGCCCGTTTTGATCCACAAGGTTCGTGATGCTCAAGCCATTCATCAAATCCCTCGCCCAACAGGCGGCCTTTGCCGCCGGGCCGCAGCGCTGGCACACAGGTGCACCCCAGCTGTGGGTTTTGATGTACCACCGCATTCTCCCCGCCGATGATGCCCGCTGTAAGGCAGAAGAGCCCGGTATGTGTGTAACACCGGAGGTGTTCGCCATGCATCTGGCGCAGCTGCGGCGCTATTTCACCCCGATGTTTTTATCTGACTGGGTGGCTAAAAGCCGCCGCGGCGAGGCCTTGCCTGCGCGGGCCTGCGCCGTCACCTTTGATGATGGCTGGCGGGATAACTTCGAGTTCGCGCTGCCGCTGTTGGAGCAGGCCCGTGTGCCTGCGACCCTGTTTGCGGTGGCGGAGAAAATCGGCACCGACTTTCAATTCTGGCCCAATCTAGTTGCGAATTTATTGTTGCAGGGCGCACTGCCGCAGTTGCAGGCGCACCCCATTTTCCAGGCGTTACACGAGGCGGTGCCAGGCCTTGCCACGGGTGTGAATCGCGAGCGCCTGGCCCTTGCTATCCACTTTTTAAAGCGCTACCCCGATCAAGAGATTTTTACCGCCCTTGCACAGCTCAATGGGCAGAGCTTAGCGGCGCCCCTGCCGAGGGCTTTGATGGATTGGCATGAGCTTGCCCAGATGCAGGCGAGCGGTTGGGTGGAAATCGGCTCCCACACCTGTACCCACCGGCGCTTGACCAGCGCTTTGGATGAAAGCCAGCTACGCTATGAGATTCAACACAGTCAGAGTCTTTTACAAGAGCGTTTAGGGCGAGCCGTGAACTTATTTTGTTTTCCCAACGGCGATTATTCACCGACCGCCCTGCAGATAGTGGAGGAAACCTACCAAGCCGCCGTGACAACTCAGCGCGGCATAGCCCATGTGGGCCAAAACCTGCATGAGCTTAAGCGTATCGGCTTACACAATGATATCAGCGCAACACCCGTCGCCTTTGGGGCGCGTTTGTCTGCTTGGATGTAAGGAGTTCTAGGTGTCGAATCTTGCAGACTACATCTACACCGACCCCCGCATTGAGCGCTTGCTCACAGGGCTGCTCGGCAGTTGGGCGACCATTTTTACCCTCCATCGCCCGCCTGCCGCCAGCGGCGCCTATGAGGGCATCAGCCCGGAATTTCTTGCCCAGGCGTTAAGTTTTGTTAAGGCGCGGGGCTATGAATTTGTCTCGGTGGATGAATTAGTGGCCCGCGCGCTCAGGGGCGATTCCCTGCGGCGTTGTTTGTGTTTCACCTTGGATGACGGCTTTGCCGATCAGCTGGAGCAGCTGGTGCCGGTTTTACTGCGTTATGAAGCTAAACCGACACTGTTTGTCATCACCGACCTAATCGATGGCGCGGCCTGGCCCTGGGATAACCAGCTGGCCCATTTGTGCTGGCACGCCCCGGCGGGCCTGTATTCTCTGGAGCTGTCCGGCCAGGCTGTCGCGGTGGATTTATCCAGCCCAGAGGCGCGCCGCAAAACCCGCCGCCAGTTAACCCGTTTGGCCAAAGCCCTGCAGCGCCCAGCCATAGAGGCTTTGCTTGGGCAACTGCAGGCCTGCGTGGGGTTTAGCATTCCCCAGGCGGCCCCGCCAGAATATCAAGCGGCCACTTGGGAGCAGTTGCGCTGGGCGGAGGCGGCGGGCCTGCGTATCGGCTGCCACGCCCGTTCCCATTTCACCTTTAACGCCCTGAGCGATGGGGAGGTGGCTGCGGAGTTGGCCCACGCCAAGGCGCGCTTATGCGCTGAGCTTGTGCAGCCGTCAGAGGTTTTCTGCTACCCCTCCGGCACCCAAAATGATTTTGCATCCCACCATGAGCCATTGGTGCAGCAGGCCGGTTTTTTAGCCGCCGTCTCCACTCTCTCAAAAAACACCTGCGCCCAGGCCATTCAGCAAGCGCCGTATCGCATTCAGCGCATCGGCATGCCCCAGCAGCTCAACCACTTCGTGCGCTACATTTCCTGGTTTGAATACCTGCGCGGCCGCATGGCCTAAATGGGCTGCGTGGCCCAAGCCGATTAGCTAAGGCGGGGCAGAACTGGCTAGAATGGAGGCCCTATACTTGCAGCTTAATCCATGACCGCCACTCCACTACTTTCGGCTCAATCCCTCAGCGCACAGCTAAAAGCCACCAAGCAGCGCAAAGGTGAGATCGCCCGCCAATTTAAAACCCTCACCGCGGGCACCCCAGAGCATCACGCGGCGCTGGCCGCAATGCAGGCCATCACGGCGGAATTAAAAGCTCTGGAGGCGGATATAACAGCGCTTAGCGCCCCCCAGGCGCCCCCGGAGCCTCAGGCTAAACCCCAGCCCCTACCGGCCCTGACCCTGATTGATAACACCGCTAGCCACTTAGCACCCTTTCACTGCCGGGCGCTTGCACCTCAGGAGTGGGGGCTGTGGGATGCTTACGTGGCAAAAGTCTGCTCGGCTAATAATTACCACTACGCCATTTGGCTGCAGCTGATAAAAGAACAATTTGGCCACGAGGGAATTATTTGGGTGGCCTTTGATGAGCAGGGGCGCATTATCGGCGGCATTCCTTTGGTGATTTTTGCCAGCCAATTATTTGGCCGCTTTGCGGTTTCGGTGCCCTATTTTAATTATGGCGGCGTATTGTCGGAATTTTTTAATGTGGCCCAGGAATTAATTGCCACCGCCGCCGTGTTGTGTGAGCAGCTTAATTTGCGCCATATTGAAGTGCGTTGTATGCAGCAGGGCCTCATGCCGAACGGCCACTGCTCCAGCAAAAAAGCCTCATTAATTTTGCCTCTGCCCACGAATCAGTCGCAGTTGGAGCAGCAATTAGGCGCCAAAGTGCGCGCCCAATACAAAAAAGCCCTGGAGCACACACCGCAATTTACCATCGGCAAAAGTGAATTATTAGCCGAGTTCTACAGTGTATTTGCGCAAAATATGCGGGATTTAGGCACGCCGGTGTACGCCAAAAGTTGGTTTGCACGTCTGCTGGAGGAGCCGAGTTTGCATTGCCATATCGCCCTGGTGCACATGTACGGCAAACCGGTGTCGGCTGGGTTTTTAATCGGCCACGGCAATATGCTGGAAATTCCCTGGGCGTCCACGGTGCGCAAAGCCAACGGCTGGAATGCCAATATGTGGATGTACCGGCAAATACTCGGTTTTGCTATTGAACAGGGTTATCAGTTTTTTGATTTCGGCCGCTCAACCCAGGATGCGGGCACGTTTAAATTCAAACGCCAGTGGGGTGCCGAGCCCTATAGCCATTATTGGTATTATCTGTTGCCGCCAGGCGGCGCTATGCCGGGGTTAAACCCCGATAATCCAAAATACAAATTAATAATTAATATTTGGAAAAAACTACCGGTCTGGCTTACAAAAATAATCGGCCCGCCGATTGTGGCTAATTTGCCGTAAGGCCCTTAGACAATTTGATTAGCGCACTTTTTGCCTAATAGGTTCGCGTGGGAAAAATTGCGAATTGTCCTGTGCTGAGGGCAGAGCCTCGGGTTGGGTCAAAGTCATAAACTTAATAACATTACCTTGCAAGGGGAGAGTAAAAACCTCAAACCGAGGCATTTTGCTGGCGTCCAAGGTAATTCTGCTCCCTCCCCTTTAAAGGGGAGGGCTGGGGTGGGGTTTGCGGGCATGCGCACAGCAAGTAAACAAGGCTACAAAACGCTTAATTTAATGGCATCGCCTCCGAAGGGGGCGAATTAAACCCGCCACACCAAAGGCGCCAGGCCATGAAAGGCCCTGGCCTTATCGCACTCCGGATTGTGCTCACCGTTCTCGCCGCTCATGGCAAACTCCCGGCAGGTAGTGGAGCGCTGCGCGTAGATGCTGCAGGCCACGCTCTGGCCGATGTCCCCCGTCAGGGCCACGCAGCGGGCGGGTTTGCTGCCGGTGCCTTGCATACAGCTTAAATGGGGGCTGATTTTTTGCGTCAGCTCATCGGGCACTAGGCCACCGGCGCTCTGCTGCTCCCCCCAATAAAACGACACGCGAAAATAGGCGCAGCAGGCGCCGCAACTCATGCAGGGGGAGGGAGTATCAGCGGCTTGGCTCATAGGTGTTGGCGCAGGTAGTGTTGGTAAAAATAAAAGCTGTTTTTGGGGGTGCGCGCGCCGCTGGCAAAATCGCAGCGGATAAGGCCAAAGCGTTTGCTGTAGCCGTAGGCCCATTCAAAGTTATCCAGCAATGACCAGCAAAAATAGCCCTGTACCGGCACGCCATCCTGCTTGCGGGCCTGTTCTAAGGCGCCGAGGTAGCCCTGTAAAAAGTCCACTCGGAAGCGATCCGCCTGGCTGGTCTCTTCCTCAGGGTGGGGGTTGGCGCAGCCGTTTTCCGTTACGTAAATGGGCAAATTCGGGTAGCGCTGGTGTACCCAGTTGAGCATCTTGCGAAAGCCCCAGGGCACCACAAACCAGCCCATATCGGTACGCGGCCAAGTTGGGTCACAGCTTAAGTAAACCCCTTGGTCCGCCGCCATGCCGCCGTTGCCGGCCTCAGGTGCTATGGCGTGAGCACTAGGGGGCAGGGCGGAGGCTAAATGGGTGGTGTAGTGGTTGAGGCCGAGAAAATCCACCGAGCCCTTTAGCCGCGCCTGATCCGCAGGGCTAAACTGCGGCAGCCGCGCGCCTAAGCGCTCACGCATCACGGCGGGGTAATCGCCAAACACTACTGGGTCGGTAAACCAGCCGTAAAAAAATTCCAGGCTGCGCTGGGCGGCGGCCTTATCCTCTGGACTGTCGCTCAAGGGTTCCCGCCAGTCGCAGTTGCTCGCCAGGCCTATTTGCCCCGCAAAGCCCCCTGTGCGAAACGCCTCCACCGCCAAACCATGGGCAATTAACAAATTGTGCCCCGCCACATAGGGCTCATCCGGGCTTTTACGGCCGGGGGCGAAGTAACCTATGCCATAGCCTAAAACCGCCGTGCACCAGCTTTCGTTAAAGGTGATCCAGTGGCGCACCCGGTCGCCAAAGGCGCCAAAACAAAACTGCGCGAAGGCTGCGAAGTCTTCGGCGGTTTGCCGGTTCAGCCAGCCGTCCTGCTCCAGCTGCAGGGTTAGGGGTAAATCCCAGTGGTAGAGGGTGACAAAGGGGGTAATACCCGCCGCCACCAGGCCGTCAATAAGTTGGTTGTAGAAGGCGACGCCCTCTGGGTTCTGGCTGCCTCGCCCCTGGGGGAACAGGCGCGGCCAGGCGATGGAAAAGCGGTAGGCGTTAACGCCCAATTGCTGCATCAGGGCTATGTCTTCGGCCCAGCGGTGGTAGTGGTCGCAGGCGGTGTCGCCGGTGTGGCCCGCCTCCACCTTGCCGGGGGTATGGGCGAAGGCGTCCCAAATGCTCAGGCCCTTGCCGCCTGCCAACCAGGCGCCTTCAATCTGATAGGCGGCGGTGGCGGTTCCCCAGTAAAAGCGCGGTGTGTCGGTCATGGCGGCGGGCGCGGGTTAGTCGTCGTTTTGATCGGCCAGCAGGCGCGCCTGGCGCTCGGCCTCTTCGGCCTTGGCGTGTTCGATAACGCTCAGCACCGCATCTAAATCCACTTCGGTTAACACCTCTGTGAAGACGCCGGTAAGCTCGCTTGCGGGGGTGAGTTCGCCGTGCTGGTACAGCTGCCAGATCTCCTCACCAAAGCGCGTGCTGAGCAGGCTGGGGTTATAGCGGCCGAAGTACTGAGTCATGTTGTTGATGTCGCGCATAAACATGGCTTTTGCGTTGTTATTGCGGGCGGCATCCACCGCCTGGGGCAGGTCGATAATCACCGGTCCATAGGCATCTACCAGCACGTTAAATTCGGACAGGTCGCCATGGACCAAGCCTGCACAGAGCATTTTGGCAATTTCGCCCATCATATGGCGGTGATAATCGGCGGCTATGTCCTCGGGGAAGGCCACATCGTCCAAGCGCGGCGCTGGGTCGCCGCTCTCATCTTGGATCAGCTCCATCAGCAGCACCCCATCCACATAGCTGTAGGGGGTTGGCACCCGCACACCGGCCGCCGCTAAGCACTTAAGGGCTTCCACCTCGGCGTTTAACCAGGCCTTTTCCGCCTCCGCCTGGCCGAAGCGGGTGTTTTTCGCCATGGCGCGGCTGCGGCGGCCGCCCTTGTAGGTGCGGCCCTCTTGGTACTGGGCGGCCTGTTTAAAACTGCGCTGGGAAGCCTCTTTGTACACCTTGGCGCAGACGATCTCTCCGTCGGCGCGCACCACAAAAATCTGCGCTTCTTTGCCGGATTTTAATGGGTATAACACCTCATCAATAATGCCGTCAGCCACCAGCGGCTGTAAGCGGGCGGGTACTTTCATAGCAGGCCTCCTGCCGGAACACTGAGTTTATCGCGCCCCAACCAAAGGGCGGTGCCACCGGCCACGGCGGCTGGAATGGCGAGGATATTAAAAACCGGCAGCATACTGGCGCCTGCGCAGCTGCCGCCAAAACTCAGGCTGAGGGCCTTGTGCTGGCCCAGCTGCTGTTTAAGGCCGGCAAAGCTCTGCAGCTGGTTGTCGGCGGCGTAATCGCAGTATTGAATGGCCAAACACCAGGCGCCCCAGATAAAAAACAGCAGGGGCATAACTAGGTTTAAGCCGGGAATCAGCAGCGCCAGCAGAGATAGGGCGACTAAGATGAGGCTGCGCGGCACGAAGTAACACAGCTTCTGCCATTCCCGCGCGAAGGTGCGCCTGAGCAGTTGCGCGAAGGGTTCATCCGGCGGCGCCGGGTGGCCCAATAACACCTGTACCTTTTGCGCCAGCAGGCCGTAAAAGGGCGCTCCGATGAGCGTGGTGATGAGGTTAAACCCATAGCCGTAGGCGGCCAGTACACACAGGGCAATTAAGGGCCAGAGCAGCCAGCGCAGAAAGTCCAGCCAGGCGGGCAGGCCGCTTAAAAAGCCATCCAACCATTGCCCGAGGCCGTGTAACAGCAGGCCGATGCTGGCGGCAAAGAGGGCGATATTCAGCAGCACCGGCCAAATGACAAATGCGCGTAATGGGGGTTGCCAGATGAGTTTAAGCCCCAGAAGAAAATATCCAGGCCCAGAATGGCGCAACAAATTCTGCATAAACTCCACGCGGTAACTAAAACTGCCGCCACTATACAAACTGCCGCTCGCGGTGCCTACCGTTATCCCATCAATCTGCGAACCGGCGGGCAGCGCAGCAGGCGCCGGTCGGTGGCAATCCAATCCAGGGGCACATCCCAGGGCTCTACCGGCAGCCGAGCCAGCTGTTGGCCCGCATGGGCAAGGCCCACCAAAAGCGGGCGGCGGCCCCGCGCCTGCAGCGCCCGGTCGTAAAAACCGCCGCCCATGCCTAAGCGGTTACCTAAGCCGTCAAACCCCACCAGGGGCAGGGCGACAATATCTAACCGGTGCAGCGCAATAGCGCCAGCGCCGGGGGCGGGCTGCAGCACACCCAAACGGCTGCGCTGCAACGGCTCGCCCGCTTTAAAGCGCACAAACTGCATGGCCGTGGCGGCCCGGTTAAGGCGCGGCAAATAAATCTGTTTACCCATGGCGGTTAGGCGTTTGAGCAACACACTGGGGTCTATCTCGCCGTCGCTGGCGATATACAAGGCGAAGCTGCGGGCCTGCTTAAGGGCGGGCAGGTGCAGAAAATTCCTCGCAAGCCTTAAGGCGGCGCGGCGCTGATGGGCGGGCGAAAGAGCGCGGCGATAGGTGCGCAACTGGCGTCTTAAGGATGTTTTACAGGGGCTGTTTTCGGTACAAGGGTTTTGCACTGGGGCGAAACACTAGAAGGGATAGAGAAGGCGGGAAATAAAGCCTGGGATGCCGCTGACAACTATACCTTGAACCCGACAGTTCAAGGGGGAGGACTCTGTTACCGATTAGGCTTTCCATCGAGTGGACATGCTCACAGGGTAATGCGCGAGAACTCCAAGTAAATTTATCGGCTCAGGGATTAGTCGGCTGGCGAACACCCCAGGAGTGATTGAAGTATAACAAAGCTGACGCCGCCGCCAAGCTTTTCGGCCCCATGTAGCTAAAAAATATAATTCCCCCTTTACGCTGTTTATGGGCTATCAGTACTAGAACAAAAACGTTAGGGTTTTCAATCTGTTGCTGCTATTTGATGTAACCCTCGGCTAGACATTCCGCCATCCGCTGCAATACTCAAAGTACTGAAACCTGTTTGACGCAGGTGGCAGCCGAGGTTTTCCTCATTGTTTCACTCCTAATGGTCTTTGCCCCTCTGCTCTGCATAGGGGCTTTTTTTTGCCTGTAGTATTTACCCTAGGGCCTTAAGTTAAACCCTTAAGGGCCTCTATGGCCCAAGCCTTATCCCGCAGGGCAGTTTGAGGTAAGGATTTCTCAGCGCACACACAGCTGTAGGGGCACCCCTTGTGGGTGCCCGTTCCCAGATAAATCCTGGCCCATAGCCCAGGCTCACGCAGCCCAACCACAGGGCCGCCCCTACTATTGCGCCTTAACGCAATGACATTGGTTAGCAGGGGGTTGATATAACTAAAACCCGCAAAAGATTATTTATTAGTCTAATTGGTGATTAAATTGCCAATAAAGTCCGGTTTCTTTCGGCTCTTCTGTTTAAAATGTGACCACCTGTTACAGCAGGGCGATTTTTTTAGAGATGTTGAAGGTGCAGCGGTTATGAAAATCTGGATACAAGCCTGTGCAGTGTTGATCCTCGCCAGTCAAATGACCGCCTGCGGCGGGGGCGACTCCAGCGCCGCCCCTAGCAGCAATACCGAGGTGAACACCCCCGTGCAAGCTGCCCCCACTGCGGCAGAGTCTAAGGCCCTGGCCGACACCTACAACGCCGCCCAAACCCTCTGGGCCAACACCGCCCCCACCAACTACCACTACAGCTACAAAGAAGGCGGCCAGGGCTACAAATTCGACGCC
>DAOQGS010000035.1:0-13363 GCA_035338675.1 Cellvibrionaceae bacterium | reverse complement strand
CAGTTTTAGGGCAGCGAAGGCTAAATAGATCAGGACGATCTATTTAGCCGCCGGGCTAATAAGAAAGACCTTTTTGGCGGTTTGTACTAACCCCTAGTCACCGCTGCTCCACCGCAAATTGATTGTGCCGTATAACTAAATCCTCCAGCATTGGCCGCCCGCGCGGAAGTGGGGAATAACGTGTGCTAAAGAAGTGTACCAAACAGTTACAGCGAAATTAACTCAGCGCTATCTAACCTAAAAACACTATTTAAACCCGGCTGCTGTTTTTAGATTTAACCGAATGACTGCAATAGCGTATTGAATAATTCTCGTGCGGTTTGAATCACGCGGGCATTGGCCGAATACAACTGCTGAAATTTTACAAGGTTGGCCGCTTCTTCATCCATATTTACCGCTGAGAGCGAGTCCCGCAATTGCGTGGTTTGGGCAAGGACTTGTTTAGCCGCTTCTGAATTAATCTTTGCAGCATTGGTTTGAATGCCCACCGCCTCAACCACAGCGCCATAACCTTCACCGAAACTGGCAAGGCCACCTGCCATGGTTTTTTTAGACTGTAAATTTACTAAATCAAGGGCATTGCGGTTATCCAATGCAGCGTTATGATTAAAATCAAGCACAAACTTATCGCCGGTTTTAGGCGAGCCATTAATACTCGCTTGTATACCTAAATAATTGCTCTGGCTATAGCTTGCCACTTTAGTGTCGCCAAAAATTAAACTCTCATCGGCAAAGGTGCTAATAGTTAGATCATCGTTCATGGCAACATCCAGCTGCCCGCCCACCGCTATGGCATTCGCTAAACCATTGCCCTGCCCTGTAAGGGTAAGATCAGGGTTTTCGCCGTCATTAACCGCAATGGATTCACCTGCTGCCGCTGTAAACGCCACAGCTAAATCATCGCCAAATTTAGCGTAGACGCGAATTTCCGGCCGCCCGGTGGTAGCGTTCACACCCGCATTAGCAAAAATGCCGCTGGCTTGTAAATTGGTGTTGCCATTAATTTGCGCAGCGATAAAATCATTAAAATCGTCAATATTCGCAACTGGGTCTGGCACCGTATCGGGAATCACAAATTTACTTTGTAGCGAATCATAGACATAAGGGATGAGGTTTTCACCATTGAGCTGCAACTGCAGCGGCTCAGTATGGGTAATATTTAGGCCTGTAATAGTCGCCTGGGTAAAAGCATTGGCTGAAACACCGGGTATATTATTGAGTGAGGATGCAATTGTTTTTGCCGATGCATTTAAGCCAATCGCCACATCGTAAACTGTAGGTGTACCCCCAGCAATTGGCGAAGCTTTAGAGATAGAAACTACTTCGGCGGGATAGCCATTATTTAACGCTCCAAAACCCGCTGTACCCTGGGCATTGCCCACACTGGTAAAACTGCCCGCTTCTATATTAAAACCCAACAGATTATTAGCAGTGCCTGCGGTAGCACTGCCACCCGCACCATCAGGGTCGGCATTATAACCGCCCAGGGTGATATTACCGTAACCAGGATTTTGCAATTTAAATGCGAGGCTGCCGTCATCGGCAATAAATGCACGCACACCCGCGCTCGATAGCTGGCTATTAATAGACTGCAATAAGCTTGTATTATCTGTAATAGCAGGCTGGTTAATCCGCACATTAAATACACCATCCTGGCTACCGTTTAGGGTTTCTGAAACAGTAACTGAAAACGAAAACTGTGCGGCGGGTGATGAGAAATCTGTTTGCGCAAAATTTGGCGCGATACCGGCTGGCAATACGGCGGCTTGTACCACAGGCCGCCTGCCCTCCGGCAAGCCGAGTAAATCACCCTGGGTAGTAAATGTTTTAACAAACTTATCCTCAGGGAAAAGTTTATTCTCACTGCCCGGCACATAAATTTGATTGCGAATAGGCGGGTCTAACTGCACCGGATTGCCGGGATCTGTATTGTCTAAAATATCGTAGGTAGTTTCCGATCGAAACACCACTACCAAAGGCGGGCTCATTTTGCCAGGTTCTGAAAATAATTTTAACGGTTGACTGTTTTTATCCACCAAGGATAAAACTGAGCCAGAACTGATTTTGCCACTGCCTATGTTACCCAGCGCCGTCTCGGTTGAAAGTGGATTGGCAAAGGCAAGCTCCTGGGGGTTTACGATGGTTTTTTTAAAAACCCGTGCGGCGTCCTGAGTGGGCAGAAGTGAAAAATGATCCCCATCTTTAAAGGTGCCACCATTAAATTGTAATTTTAATCCGTCGAACTGCGCACTAAACGGAAAGCGCCCCGGCATCAACCCGCTGGCAACCTCCGCTCCATCGCTGCTGCGCTTAATGCGAAATAAACCACCGCCCTCAATAGACACCTCGTAATTGCTGGTGCCCACTTTGCCCATATCCTCGATATACAAGCCCAACTGCTGGTCATCCGGCGGAGTATTAGTAGCAAACGAATGTACTCGGCCTGCAGCCAAACTCGGATCATTCATATCGGTAAATAAGTCTTTGCCGAATTGATTATCCAAGGTGATGCCTTGGTGATGCTGGGTATTTAAGCTAGTGCTCATAGCCAAAGCAATGCGCCCTAGCTGATTAAAACCTGAATTAAGGGCTTCATCGCGAAATTTAATTAAGCCGCCCAACTGCCCGCCGGTAACATTAACCGGCATGGTCGCCAATTCGGTTTGCATAAAAATTTGTTTTTGTTTGGCATCGCTTGGGTCTGCCTGAATTAATAGCGGTTGCGCGCGGGTGCCCACCACCAAGCTTTGGCCTGTGCCCGCCAAGACATTTAATTGGCCGTTGCCTTGATCAAATACCTGAATACCTACAAGTTCCGATAATTTGCGCAGCGCTTCATCCCGCTGATCCAACAAATCATTCGGCTCATTGCCGGAACCCACACCGCGGGCATCGGTAATTTTTAAATTGAGGGAAGCGATACTCGATGACAAGGCATTTACCTGCCCCACTACTATATCCATGGCGGAATTAACCGTGCTACGGATATCATCCATGCGCGAATAAATGCTATTAAAACGATCGGCCAGGTTGGCAGATTCGCTGATAATTAATTGCCGTGCAGGAATAGAGGTGGGGTCATTGCTGCCATTTTGCATGGCGTTGAAAAAACTTTCTAACGCGGAGGATAAACCGGTTGCCTCATTGGACAATAAATTATCCAAGGCGCCCACCTGTTTATGAAAAGTATCCACTTCATTAAATAAAATGGCGTCTGTGCGCACTTGAGCGGTGACATATTGATTCGCCACACGCTCAATGGATTCCACCGAAACGCCATTACCAATGTAACCCACGCCTGTATAGCTGGCAGGATTAGTGGCAACCTCCACTCGCTGGCGGGAGTAACCTTCCGTGTTGGCATTGGCAATATTGTGCCCAGTGGTATTAAGCGCCGTTTGGCTGGCGCGCAAACCACTTACACTTAAGCCGAGAAGATCGCTAGCCATAGGTTATTCTTCATCATTCTTATAGCGGCCATCCGCTATGGTCTGAAATAAACTAAAGATTTTTTGACTGTATAGTGGATCTGTTGCATAACCTGCGCCATGTAGCTCCCGTAAAAATTGTTTGGCGTCGTTGGCAACTGCTAGTGCGGCTTGATAGCGGGGGCTGTTTTGCAGCAGGTTGACATAATCCTTAAAACTATCAGCGATGGAGGAATATTGCCTAAATTGCGCCAATTCTTTGCGCGGTGTACCATTTTTATATTCCAAGGTCGCCACTTCAACCGCATCGCCATTCCAGGCCGAATTGGCTTTTATATTAAATAAATTATTGCTGGAGTTACCGGCAGCATCGCTCACCATGCGTTTTCCCCACCCGGTCTCCATGGCTGCTTGGGCAATTAACACCAGCG
Source organism: Cellvibrionaceae bacterium (assembly GCA_035338675.1). Lineage (GTDB taxonomy): Bacteria > Pseudomonadota > Gammaproteobacteria > Pseudomonadales > Cellvibrionaceae > CAMCXE01. The sequence goes on along the minus strand of DAOQGS010000035.1, from coordinate 9,504 downwards.
GATTAACACCTAGGTCACGGGCTGCCACTTTGGCATAGGGCAATAATTGGTCGATAAAATCCTGGGGACTGTTAAGCGTTAATTTGATATTAACGTCAATGGGCTTTTGTACGGCGCCAACTGGTGGAGTCAAATAAGGATCTAACCAATCGCTGTGCGTAAGCGGCTCTACATAAGTCGGTGTATTTTTTTCTATTTCACCCGCTTCGCTGGAATTACGCGCAATTAAAGCAGGAGCGCTGGTCGCAATAACTCGGCGCCATTCCAGATTGCGTCGCTCATCATTATTATCAGTCTGTTCGTTACTCGTACTGGCCGAAAGATGGTTGGGATCTTGTGCTACAGCAGAAGCTGAATGAGGCAAGGCTGCTTTCGATACCATGGGCGATAACTGGCGCTCCAATGCTTTAGCGATGCCCATACCGCGCCCTTTGGCCAGCTCAATGGATAATTGTTGATCGTACATATCGCGGTAGAACAGCGAATCTTTGGATTCAAATAATCCATCCTGCTCAAATGCCGCATTGGCCTGCCGCATGGATTTAAGCATCATGCCGATGAACATGGATTCAAACTGTGTAGCCACCTTGCTTAAGGCTGCTTTGGGGTCCTTGACATTTTTTATCTTTGCCAAGGAGTTTACATCGGTATAAATATCCCCAGCAGAAGTTGCTGCACCTGGCAAATTAGGCGTGGCCATTTAAATCACTACCAATTCTGCTTTTAATGCGCCACTTTGTTTTAGCGCCTCTAAAATAGCCATTAAATCACCGGGCGCTGCGCCCACTTGATTCACCGCTTTTACTATGTCCTCAATTGTTGGCCCAGGGGAGAATTTAAACATGGGCGATTTTTCCTGGGTAACGCCTACATTGCTATTGGGCACCACTGCGGTTTGGCCATTGGCCAAAGCATTGGGCTGGCTCACCTGTACATCTTCTTTTACCGTCACCGTGAGTGAGCCGTGTGTAACGGCAACCGGCGAAACACGCACATTTTTACCCACCACTATGGTGCCCGTGCGGGAATTAATTACGATGCGCGCGGCACTATCGGCCATCTCTATTTCGATGTTTTCCAATAGCGACAGATATTCAACCCGTTGATTGGGATTTTTAGGGCCCTGTACACTGATGGATACTGAATCCTGTGCCTGCGCGATATTGGGGCCGACTAAATCATTAATACTCTGTGCCACCCGTTTAGCATTGGTAAAATCAGCGGTGTGTAAATTCAAAACAATATTGTCGCCACCAGCGAATTGATTGGGCACGGTGCGCTCAACTGAAGCGCCGTTGGGAATGCGCCCAGCGCTGGGAATATTTACCGTAACTTTGGAGCCGTCTTTGCCTTCAACACCAAATCCCCCCACCACTAAATTGCCCTGCGCAATTGCATATACATTGCCATCAACTGCGCGCAACGGTGTTAATAACAAGGTGCCGCCGCGCAAACTTTTTGCGTTGGCAAGGGATGATACCGTCACATCAATATTTTGCCCCGGTTTAGCAAAAGCGGGTAATTCCGCATTCACCGCCACCGCCGCGACATTTTTTAATTGAAACTTGGCGCCTTCCGGCACGGTAATACCAAATTGTTTTAACATGGCGGAAAAAGATTGCGCCGTAAAAGGTGCCTGGTTTGTTTGGTCGCCCGTACCATCCAGGCCCACCACTAAGCCGTAGCCCACCAACTGATTGGACCGCACCCCTTGCACCGAGGCTATATCTTTTATCCGCTCGGCATAAGCGCCTAAGCTACACAGTGTGGCGAAAACAATCAGAATAATCTGCGCGGTTTTGTGTGTATGTCCCATCATAAATACCTCTTGCAATCGCCGCCGTTAAAATGGCCACAGCCCGCTGTTGAAAAATCGGCTAAGCCAGCCCATTTGGCTACTATCCGCCATTGCGCCAGTGCCGGAATAACTAATACGCGCATTGGCAACACGGGTGGATAAAACTGTGTTATCAGGGCCAATATCGTCAGGCCGCACCAGGCCGCTAATGCGGATATATTCATCACCCCGGTTCAGGGTTAGCCATTTTTCTCCGCGCACAACCAACACACCATTGGGCAAAATATCGCTCACCGTCACCGAAATATTGCCTTGCAAATTATTGCTTTGCGCAGCATCACCCTTGCCTTTAAAATCCCGTTTAGCATTAATACCTGTAGTTAAATCTAATTTTCCAAGCCCCAGGGGGGAACCTAATAAAGTCGGGTTATCCAAGGATGCTGCCGTATCTTTAGTGGAATTTAAATTCGACTTCTTTTGTGAAACTGTGGATTCTTTTAGCACAATCGTAATAATGTCCCCTGGGCGGCGAGCTTTGCGATCGGAAAATAAATCCAACCCCGCATCGGTGTACAAGCTGCCATCCTGGGGTGCCGCGCGCCCTTGGGTAGGCACCAGCTTCGGCGCATAATAAGGGTCATCCGGCCGCTCGGGTTTACTTACCGTGCAGGCGGATAATATCAGCGCGCTTAAAATGCAGCAGATGCAATGCCACTTATTCATAAAAAACTCACTAAAGATTTTGCGTAATATATTGCAGCATTTGATCTGCCGTAGAGACGACTTTAGAATTCATCTCATAGGCGCGCTGGGTGGTAATCATATTGACCATTTCTTCTACAATATTCACGTTAGAATTTTCCAGCATTCCCTGTTTTAATTGCCCCAAACCATTTTCACCGGGGGTGCCTTGTATAGGCTCGCCACTGGAGCCGGTTTGCACGAATAAATTACTGCCTATAGCTTGTAAACCTGCCGGATTCACAAAATCCACTAATTGAATATTACCAATGGCTTGGGGCTCAGGCTCACCCACCACTTTTGCAGTTACAGTTCCGTCTGTGCCGATGGTGACGGTATTAGCATTATTGGGAACGGCAATTGTGGGTTGCAGCAGCAGCCCATCTGCCGTCACCATTTGGCCTTCGCGGTTGAGATGTAATTGCCCATTGCGCGTGTATGCAATGGTGCCATCCGCCTGTTGAATAGGTAAAAATCCGCGCCCATCCACCGCCACGTCTAATGACTGTTCTGTTACCTGCAAACTACCTTCAGTAAATTGTTTTTGTGTTCCGACAACACGGGCACCAACGCCTAATTGCAAACCGGAAGGCAACTGAGTTTCTTGGGTGGTTTGCGCGCCGGGTTGACGCTGAATTTGATAGAGCAAATCTTCAAATACAGCTCTATCGCGTTTAAAACCAACGGTCGATGCGTTTGCAAGGTTATTGGCGATGGTTGAGAGTTGTTTATCCTGGGCCGATAAACCGGTTTTACTAACATAAAGTGCCGCGTGCATAAAATGCCTCGATAATTAAGCGTTTAACTGCAGCAAACGCGCTGCACTTTCAGAATCTTTTTCCACCGTTGCCATCATTTTTACGTGCATCTCGTACTGGCGCGCGAGCGTCAACAATCCCGTTAATTCATGTACGGCATTGACATTGCTATTTTCCAAACTACCGCCTATTACTTTTACACTGGCATCCGCTGGCAATACCGCACCGGGCGGATTGGATAAAACATGGAATAAACCGTCAGGGCCTTTTGACACAGTAGCCAAATCCGGTTTGACTAATTTAAGGCGATCCACCTGTACTAATGCGGAGGGTGTTTGGCCTTGTGCGTGAACGCTGATAGTACCGTCTTCACCGAATTCTACTTTTTGCGCTGGAGGAATCGTAATCGGCCCACCATTGCCCAGCACCATTAAACCACCGGCTGTGCGTAAAATACCTTGGCTATCAATTTCAAAACTGCCCGCCCGTGTATATGCCTCTTGTCCATCGCGGCCCTGCACGGCAATAAAGCCTTCGCCGTGAATAGCAACATCCAAATCGCGCCCGGTTTGATTTAATGTTCCTGAGGTAAAATTGGTACCGCCTAATTCTGCCAATGCATAGGCCCGCGTAGGCATACCTGCGCCGTAATAAACCGGCATACTGCGGGCCTGAGCAAAATCGGCTTTAAAACCGTCGGTATTACTATTCGCCAAATTATTGGCATGACTGGTCTGCCCGCGCATATTATGTTTTGCGCCAGTCATCGCTATATACAGAGCCTTATCCACAACTTCACTCGCATTTATTTGGCGTTTAACGCCGTTGCTATTCAAATTGCAAGAGCGGTGCCATTCCTATAGCAGCGCATATGAAGGAGGAAATTGAGTGTTAATAAAACAGGAGGCTTGCGGCAGAGCTACAGGGATGCACGCTTGCATTTGCGACAACCCCATGCGCGAGATGAAAAAAGCCCGCAAGCGGGCTTTTCGAAAAGTAATTTTTGGATTCTTATTATTTATGGCCCAGGCCTGCGCCTGTGGCTGTTATTAACGAAGATTAATAATGGTTTGCGTCACCTGGTTAGCCGTTTCAATGGTTTTAGAGTTTGCCTGGAAGTTGCGCTGGGCAATAATTAGGTTTACTAATTCCGAGGATAAATCCACATTAGACTCCTCTAGAGCACCAGACTGTATAGCACCCAGCGCGCCGGAACCGGGGGTGCCTATATTCGGCGCGCCCGACTCATAATTCTCGGCCCACATAGTATCGCCAACCGGCTGCAATCCCTGCGGATTGGAAAAATTAGACAAGGCCACCTGCCCTAACACCTGAGATTCGCCATTAGTGAAACGGGCAAAAATAACGCCGCCAGCATCAATATTCAGCCCGGATAAACGCCCAGTGGTATAACCGTTTTGTTTTACATGGTTGACGGAAAATTTACTACCAAACTGCGTGGACTTACCCATATCAATGACAAAATTTGAGCTGGTCGGTGGGTCAGGAATTATCACACTGCCGCCCGCCAAAACATTTTGTGGGCCGAGGGCGCCGTTGGCATTACCGTTAACATCCACAGGCGTCCAGTTGGAAATTAAAATATCGTCTGTAAGAGAGGGATTAATGGAGCCGTCCGCATTAAAAAATATGTCGTAGGAGGCGCGAGTCGGCAAAGTATTGCCGGGGGGCGGCAAGGTTGTGTCCGGGTCGCCCACATCTTTGCCGTCGATTAATACATACATTTTCCAATGATTGGGGGCTGTAGTGGGGTCATTGACGTCGTATTTTTCCCGCACAAAATATTGCTGCATCTGGTGGGCATTACCCAAGCTATCAAAAATCGTCTGAGTAGTAGAGTGGTTAAAGGTATCCACATCAACTGGATCAAATGCGTTAATGGTGATCGGGGTAAACGCATTGGTTACTAAAGGTCCGAACAACCCAACAGATGGCGGATTGGCATTTTGCAAAGAATAACCTTCATCCAACACTATATTAATGGTGCCACCAATCACCACAGAGTTGATACTGGCGGGCAAAGCCTGGGGTGAATTTAAGGTGGCGTTGTTATCAACTTCCAATATTTGCGGAGGCGCAGCTGAATTGCCAATAATTTGCACTGTGTCGCCATCATTAGGGCTGCTAATTTGAAAATGTAAATCACCGCCAGTGCTTGAGGTAATAATTAAATCACCTGTGGCTGCGTCTACCGCAGCGCTAATCCCCGGCAATGTGCCATGGGTTAATGCATTAATTTGATCCGCTATAGCAGGTAAGGTATCCCCCGTGAGCGCCACGGAATTTAATGTCAGCACCATAGAACCTGTTGAATTGACGTAATTCGCTGCCGATAAGGTAGCCTGCGTAGTTGCTGTAGCTTCAACTCCCGTTAATGCACCCAATTTTGCGGCGGTATCTGCTGCAGTCGCGCCACTTGAGGCTTGAAATGTAGTAATTTTCCCCTTGGGGTCAACAAGCTCAATAGATTGTTTCGGGTAACCGTTAGTCACTTTGGGGATACCGGCAGTTGACACTAAAGTCGCAGCTGGTGCTGGCAGGCCCAATTGGGCCGCATTAGCGCTGGAATTAAGCACCCTTATTTGTGACCCCTCACCGGCGGTGCGAGATACGAATTCCAAATGATAGTTGCCACCGCCATCGTCCTTAGCCACCGCTGTGGCGTCAATCGCTGTTTGCGGTGGCACAGGCTGGGATAATTGCGCATTAATCACACCTGCTAATGTGCGCAACTCATTAAAACTGGTAATGGTGGCGGGCACTCCGCGAGCCGAAGATAAATTAATTGAGACGGTGCCGTTATTAGCTCCGGCTCCGGTTAATTCCACATCGAATGTCATAGGTGTGGTTGTAAAATTATTACCTATGCCGCCGAGGGTAAATGCATTGCCCGTTGCTGTTGTACTGGTTGCCTGCTCTAAACCACCCTGGGTTACACCCACGGCATTGCCGGTGGTTGACAATGTTTTACCTACCGATTGTTTCACTTTTTCTGAGGAATCCAAATTCACATTCGATTCCACATTGGTCGTTGGCCTGGGCGCTAAATTGCTGGTTTGAATACGCAAGTCGGTTTGCAATCCGCCAATACTGCCGTTGTCATCGGCATCAAACCCCTGCAACCGCGCATTTACGTTATTAACTATATAGCCATCCTTGTCCATACTAAATAAACCTGCTCGCGTATAAAATTGCTCGCCGCCTTTTTGCACCACAAAAAAACCAGAGCCTTTTACCGCCAAATCCAACTCATTTTCGGTGAAGGCAATATTGCCATCCTTAAAATTCTGCGCGACATCCTGCAAACGAACACCACTACCAATTGGGTTGCTGCCAGAGCCCAGTATAGAACTGGCATAGACATCGCCAAATTCTGCCCGCGAGGACTTAAACCCCGTGGTGGAGGCATTGGCGATATTGTTGCCAGTAATATTTAAGTCGTTTGAAGCGGCGCGAATGCCGCTTAGTGCAGTATTAAAAGGCATATACGTCTCCCAGCCTTACATCAATTGGCCCTGTGAATAAGTAACTTTTCCCTAAGCAACACCACTGGTATTAAATTGCTTGCTTACAGTCTGGGCCTTTTAAGCAGCCTCGCGGCAGCCTCGCAAAAACCCATACTGAGAACGTCTAATTAAGTGTGGAAACAGGATTATTGTGAACATAACGCAAACGGGACAGTACATGTTCATTTTCACAATATTCTCAACTTCACGCTTAACCACAGCATGCTCTATTCATTAATTTCTTTAACATCAGATAAACTAACCGACCCGGCACCCGCCAAATTTAATGTTAAGGTGCCATTTTTACCCAGGGTTACGGAATTAACATTAGCCGTAACATTATTATCCAACTCTGTGCGCTTGCCATCGACCAAAGCGCTGAGTTTGAAGGTATAAATTCCCGGGTCAACGCCTTTAAAGCTCTCCGGTATAGTGACTGCCTTGCCATTAACTACCGCATCGCGCCCATTCCAAGCGACCTTTAATTCATCGCCATCTACCTTGTCAAAATCAATCGTTTGCGCAAGGCCGCCATTATTTTTATAAATAGCCAAAGTAAAATTACTGGAACCGGCTGGCAGTTCAGCACTGGTGGTCACTATGCCGCCGGGCTCTAATGCAGTGGTTTTACCTGGCACAGTAACTGTGCGCCCCACCAGGGTGGAGGCCTGTAAGGCTTGGTTGGAAACAAATTTATTCGCGAAGGTATCAAAATTGTTATTTAGTTTATCCAGCCCTTCTACCGAGCTAAATTGCGCCAGTTGCGAGACAAACTCGCCATTATCCTGGGGGCTGAGAGGATCTTGGTTTTTCAGCTGAGATATCATCAACTGTAAAAAAGCATCCTGCCCCAACTCATTAGGGGATTTTTCATCTTTTTTATATTTGTTGGCCGACGACAGCGCATCAATGGCAGACCCTAAGCCTGAAATATCACTCATAATGATTCCCCCCCATACTATTCACTTGGCACACACCTATTCACTCACTCGATTTACAGCTCTGTATTTGCCGCACAACTGGATAATCCCTGCCGCTTTTGCCATCCGGGCGGAAATAATTTGCCGCTTGATAGCCAACATCCGTTTAAAAACCTGTATTTCCGCGTTTATTTAAGATGTTGTAATAGGTACTGCAATTATTGGCCCAAGGTTAAAATTTTCTGCACCATTTGTTTGGCCGCATTGGCTACCTCTACATTCACCTGGTACGAGCGTGAGGCGGAAATCATATTGGTCATTTCTTCCACCACATTAACGTTTGGGTAATAGACATAACCCTGTTCATCGGCTAAAGGGTTTTCCGGTTCATAGCGCGGCTGCAAGGGCGCATCGCTCTCCACAATTCCTTTTACGGCAACGCCAAGGCTCTCCGGCGGGCTGTCAATTGCATTGGCATTTTCAGGATGCCCCAGCATCTGCGGAAAACTGGCAGCAAACACAGGATGGCGCCCCCGGTAGGTTTTATCCGCGCTGGATGAGGCGGTATCGGCATTGGCAATATTGCTCGCGGTGGTATTTAAGCGCAGGCTCTGCGCATTCATGCCGGAACCGGCAATATCAAATATGGTGGTTAGGCCCATAATTATTCACCTTTAATGGCAGACATTAAGCCTCGAAAACGGCTATTTAACAGCGTAAAACTGGTTTGGTATTCCAAACTGTTCTGCATAAATTCAGCGTGTTCTACCTGCTCTTCTACGGTATTGCCATCAAGGGATGGCTGTGTGGGCGTGCGAAACTGCACATCCATCCCCCCACTGCCCGCGCCCGCCAGCCCTTCTTGATGCAGTGGTTGCGTAAGCCGTAAATCTTCGCTATTGGGCGCTCCGGCCAGCTGATTTTTCAGGGCGTCGGCAAAATTAAAATCTTTTGCCTGGTAGCCAGGCGTATCGGCATTGGCGAGATTGCCCGCCAATATTTCGGCGCGCGCAGCGCGCAGCTTTAAAGCGGATTCATACACACCCACTGAATTACGAAAAGAAATCGCCATAATTTTGTCCCCCAAGGAGTTATTAGGGGCTAGAGCAATGGCTGTGCCATAGAAAATTTATTGTTTTTAACAGACTCTGACGTGCCGATTACACCAGTCGCCCCCTAAGCTGCCGCAAACGCAGCCCTTAGGGAGACAAAGCTTTAAATATCTGCGGGATTTGACTCAAGTCACTTGTGGGATCAACTAGGTGCGTATAGCATATGATAATGAATTTCATCTGCAGGTTATTCCTATGCAAGCCGTAACTGCCGAATACCTATCTCCAGACCTATCCACACCTGTTTCCCGCTTGAGCCTCACAGAGTGTTCGAAAGGCCAACATGTGATGCTCACAGAACTGCGCCCTAATCCTGCTTTTGGCGACCATGACAACGCAGTTACGGCCCGCATGAAGGCGTTGGGCTTTTTGCCTGGGGTGCAGTTAACAGTTATAGGCTATGGCTTATTTGGCCGCGACCCTCTGGCGGTACAGATCAACGGCACCAAATTCGCCCTGCGCCGCGCAGAAGCCCATAAGCTGATTGTTATCCCTCTTTAATTTAGGCGTACACCATGAGCCGATATGCGTTGGTGGGCAATCCCAACTGCGGCAAAACATCCCTGTTTAACCGTTTAACTGGCGCCAACGCAAAAGTTGCTAACTACCCTGGGGTTACCGTAGAACGTAGATCTGGCTTTGTGCAGG
>DAOQGS010000034.1:0-13385 GCA_035338675.1 Cellvibrionaceae bacterium | reverse complement strand
GCGCGGGGCGCTGGAGCTACCCGCGTAAATACCGCCCATAAAAAAACCGGCCTAGGCCGGTTTTTTTATGTCGAGCGTTTATGCCCGGCGGCGCAAGCGAGCCAGGCCAAGCAGGCCCAAGCCGCCCAACATCAGGCCGAACATTTCTGGTTCCGGCACTGTGTTGGTGGTGGGCGGTGTCCAGAAGAAGCCGTGGATTTCCCTGAGGCTTGAGTTGGTGTAGGACTTGGCGTACAGGGAGCCGTCAAAGCCGCCGCCGTCAAATACATCCGCGCCAAAGGCCAGCACCGAGCCTTTTACCGCCATGGCGTTAAAGTTCAGGCTGGTGGCGTCGTAGAAATTCCACAGGGTGTTGGAGTAGTTCCAGGCACCGGTGAGATTGGTGTTAGAAACGCTGAGGTTGCCGGAGACGTTGATAATCGCTTTGCTGGCACTGCCCAGGGCCAGCTCGATGCTGGAGTTTTGGAAAAACAGATCCGAGGCGGTGAGGTTAAATACCGCCAGGCTGTCGCTGCCGGTGTATTGCAGTTTGATTTGGTTGCCGTTTTTAACAGCGCTGGCGTTGCTGCTGAGGGCCTTGTAGCTGCTGGAGAGGCTGCTCATCTCGCTGGTAAGCGCCTGTTTTTTTGCCGTTAGGTCAACGCCGCCAGTGGCGCAGTTGACGCTGCCCACACACTGGATCTGAGCAGCGGCATCTTTGGTTTTATACACGGCGGTTTCGCCGTTGAGGATTTTCACCTGGCCGCTCACCTTGCCGCCGACTTCCAGGCCGTCAAAGGTACCGACAGGGGTGTCGTTGCCGCTGTTAAATTCAGAGAGCTGAGTGGCGGTGAGGTTGCCGCCGATAAAACTCATACCCTCAACGTGCACAGCACCGGTGAGGTTGTTTTGTAGGGCGAGGTTGTAGTCCAGCAGGCTGGCGTGGGCGAAGCTGGCGGAAAGGCTAAAGCCGAGGCTTAGCAGAAGGGATTTGGACGGTGCCATGGGTACATCTCATGGGTGGACGGGAGCTCCACCCTAGCAGGATGTGTGCTCTTATTTATATTGCCAATAATAACAGCCATTTAAATAGCAAATTGGCTGATGGTGGCCCTAAGAGTGTTAATTTTGACGACACTTTAAGCCTGCGCAAGGGTGGTTTGTTTACCGGCCTGCCTGGGCCTCTTCCGCAGCGATACGGGCCAATTCACCTTCAATCCAGTTCTCCACCTGTTCGATCAACTCCTTGCTAGTGCGTCCCTCGGTGGGAATTGGAGCGCCGATCACCACGCTGATCAGGCCTGGGTACTTGCGCAGTTGTTTAGGCGGCCAGCATTTCCCCGAGTTGAGGGCTACCGGGATGACGGGCACGCCCGCGCTGATGGCGATATCGGCGCCGCTGCGGGCGTATTTGCCGCGCTCGCCGAGTTGGGTGCGGGTGCCCTCGGGGAATAACAACATATTGTTACCCGCCGCCAATTGCTCAAGGCCGCGCTCTTTTACCAGTTTTAAGGCATCCCGCGGGTTGCTCCGGTCGATGGCAACCGGCCGCAAACCCCGCAGCCCCCAGCCAAAAAACGGAATCGACAGCAATTCGCGCTTCAACACCGTAATCGCGGGGAAGAACAGCAGCTGCAAAAACAGCGTCTCCCAGGTGCTCTGGTGTTTGGCCAGCACCATCACCGGGCCGGGCAAATTCTGCAGATGCTCAAGCCCGCTCACCTGATAGCGCGCCCCCACGGTAATGCGCAGCCACTCCACGTTGAGGCGGCACCAGGTAATAACAAACCGGTGCAGCTTGGCCGGCGGCAAAATACTCGGCGGCAGCCAGCGCACCAGTTGCGTGGCGGCGCCGTAGAACACGGTGCTGGGGATATAAACGATGGAGAAAAGCGCCGAGCGCAGCCAGGTCAACATGGGGCACTCAGGCTCACTTCACCACCAAACAGGAAATATCCGCCACCTGCCAGAATAAATCCCGCAGCTGTTGCAACAGAGCCAGGCGGTTGTTGCGCAGGGCCAGATCGTCCGCCATCACCATTACATCGGTAAAAAAGGCGTCCACTGGTGCCTGTAAGCTGGCCAGTTGGGTGAGCGCGGTTTGGTATTCGCCGTCTTGTAGCAGGGGGCCAACATCCGCCTGGGCTTGGCTTAGGGCGGCGGCTAGGGCCTGTTCGGCGGGCAGTTGCAGCAGGCTGGGGTTTATGGCATCGGCCGGGGCTTCGGGCAGTTTGGCGAGTATATTGGAGACCCGTTTGTTGGCGGAGGCGAGGCTTGCCGCCTGGGGCAACTGGCTGAAGGCCGCCACGGCTTGGATGCGGTGGTGAATGTCCAAGGGGTTGCTTAAGGCCTTGGCGCTGACCGCTTGGTAGATCTCAGGGCTTATACCTTGGTCGCTGTACACACTGGCTAAGCGCTCCAGAATATAGGCGAGGGCGGTGTCGAGAGTGTCGGCGCGCGGCCCCAAAGTCACAACTACTTCACGGGAAATATTACCGCCTGGCCGTGGCAGTTTGTGTTGATCGATAGCCTCTTGCAGCAACACCTTTAGGTCTAAATCCAACCGTTTTTCGACCAAAATGCGCAGAACCCCCAGAGACGCTCGGCGAAGAGCAAACGGGTCTTTGGAGCCTGTGGGAATTTGGCCTAAACCAAAAATACCCACTAGGGTGTCAAGTCGATCGGCTAGTGCCAGCAGGCAGCCGGTATGGCTCTTGGGCAGTTCATCGCCAGCAAAACGTGGCAGATATTGTTCCTTTATTGCCTGGGCAACTTCCTGCGGCTCACCTTCGTTGAGGGCATAGTAATAACCAGCTATACCCTGCATCTCGGCAAATTCATACACCATTTTACTGACCAAATCCGCTTTGGAGAGCTCGCCTGCGCGCTGGGCGAGTCTCACATCCCAGCCCAATAAATCGGCCATCACACCGGCTAAATGGGCCACTCTCTCGCTTTTTAAGAACATGCTGCCCAACTGGGCTTGGAACATCACGGTTTTGAGTTTTTCCCGCTGAGTGGCCAGGGGTGTTTGGCAGTCGGTGGTGAAGAAAAACGCCGCGTCGCTTAAGCGCGGGCGGATAACCTTTTCGTTACCGGCGATGACCTGGGTGGGGTCGCGGCTTGCCAGGTTAGCCAGGGTAATGAAGTAGGGCAGCAATGCGCCTTTGGCATCCACCAGGTGGAAGTATTTTTGGTGCTCCTTCATGGAGGACACCAAGGCTTCGGCGGGCACACTTAAAAAGCGCTCTTCAAAACGCCCGGCCAGGGCCACGGGCCACTCCACCAGGGCGGTGACTTCATCGAGCAGGTCGGCGTCAATTACGGCAGTGCCGCCAAGCTTGCTTGCTTCGGCATTCACCAGTTCCACAATCAGGCTGCGGCGGGCGGCAAAATCCGCCAGCACAAAGCCGTCATTTTTAAGCACAGTTTCGTACTGGCTGGCTTCGCTCAATGTAATGGGATTGGGCGCGTGGATGCGGTGGCCGCGGGTGCTATTGCCTGCGTTTAAACCCAGGATCTGGGCGGGCAGCACTTGGTTGTCCCAAAGCATTACCAGCCACAGAGCAGGGCGGACAAATTCGTTGCGGCTGGAACCCCAGCGCATACGTTTTGGAATGGGCAGAGCGGCAAGCGCCGCGCTGATAAACCCGGCCATTAAATCCCGCACCGGCTCGCCGCCCACTTCGGCCTGGAAGCTGAGCTTGTCGATTTTGCCGTCGTTGGCCACCTGCAGTTGGTCAAAGCTCACGCCGAGTTTGTCGGCAAAGGCGAGGGCGGCTTTGCTGGGGTTGCCCGCCTCGTCCTTAGCCATTTTGGCCGGTGGTCCCCAATGGGTGAGGGCTTGGCGTGGGGTATTGGCGGCCAGTCCCTCAATGCGCAGGGCCAAGCGGCGGGGGCTGGCGAAGGCTTTTAACTCACTAAAGCTGATACCCGCCGCTTTTAGGGCGTCTTGCACGTGGGTGGCAAAGGCCTCTTGCAGGCTTAACAATGCCTTGGGGGGTAACTCTTCGGTGCCGAGTTCAACAAAAAACTGATGGCTAGACATTAGGCGTTGACCTCTTGGGTTTTGCGTTCGGCAGTAACACGGGCGATAACTTCATCGCGCAGAGCGGCAGGAGCGAGGGGGAAGCCGAGGGCCAGGCGGGCGTCGAAGTAGGCCTGGGCAACTTCCCGGGCCAGGGTGCGCACCCGCAGGATATAGCGCTGGCGCTCGGTAACGGAGATGGCCTGGCGGGCGTCGAGCAGGTTAAAAGCGTGGCTCGCCTTCATCACCATTTCATAGGCGGGCAATGGCAGGTTTTGGCCCATCAGGCGTTTAGCTTCCGCCTCGTATACGTCAAAGCTTTGGAACAGAAAGTCCACATTGGCGTGGGTAAAGTTGAAGTGGCTCATCTCCACTTCGTTTTGGTGGAACACATCGCCGTAGGTGACTGGCTCACCCTGTGGGTTAATCGTCCACACCAAGTCAAAAATGGATTCTTTGTTCTGCAGGTACATGGCGATGCGCTCCAGGCCATAGGTGATCTCGCCGCTCACCGGATAACACTCCAGGCCACCCACCTGCTGGAAGTAGGTAAATTGCGTCACTTCCATACCATTGAGCCACACCTCCCAGCCTAAGCCCCAAGCACCGAGGGTGGGGGATTCCCAGTTGTCTTCCACAAAGCGCACATCGTGAATCTGGGTATCCAGCCCTAGGCGCTGTAAGGAACCTAGGTAGAGGTCTTGGATATTGCTGGGGGAGGGTTTGAGAATCACCTGAAACTGGTAGTAATGCTGCAGTCGGTTGGGGTTTTCACCGTAGCGGCCATCGGCGGGGCGACGGCAGGGCTGCACATAAGCGGTGTTCCAGGTTTCAGGCCCAATGGCGCGCAAAAAGGTAGCCGGGTGAAAGGTGCCTGCACCCACTTCCATATCCAGCGGCTGCAGGATCACACAGCCCTGTTCGGCCCAGTATTGCTGCAGGGCGAGGATGAGACCTTGAAATGTTGATACATCGGGAGCGGGCGTCATTAAACCCTCCTGGGGTTAAAAGCGGTACATAAAGGCCTTGCGGCGGCCAAAAGATAAAAAGGCGGCGATTATAGGGGGTTCGGATCTATTCACCAAGAAAGCCCTACACCCATTCCTTCACAAAGCCCGTTGCCAAAACCCACACGCTTGGCACAATGGCGCCTTTTTGTGCTGGCCTTAACTCTATGCTCGATACCTTAACCCTATGCTTGATGCCTTAGCCCTGCTGATCATTAAAGCCCTCGGCCATTTGCCCATCGCCTGGGCGCGGGGGCTGGGGGCGGGCCTGGGGCGCTTGGCGCTGCTGTTTAACATCCCCATGGTGCGGGTCACCCGGCGCAATATCGCCTATTGCCTGGGCCATTTGCCACCCCCTGAGCAGGCGCGCCTGGTGCGCGCCTCGGTGCTGGAGACAGCGCGCCTGGCGGTGGAGAGCACGGTGATTTGGCGCTGTGAGCGCGCAACCTTGGACCCGCTGATTAAAGCCGTGCACGGCCGAGAGCATGTTGAAGAGGCCAAGGCCGCAGGCCGAGGGGTGATTATCCTCGCCCCTCATCTGGGCAACTGGGAGGTGCTGGGCCGTTACTTGGATCGATTAGGGGAGATGACCCTGATGTTCCAGCCGCAAAAGTTGCCCAAGGTGAGTGACTATATAAAAGCTGGCCGCGGCCGCTTTGGCGCAACCCTGGTGGCCACCGACCGGCGCGGCCTGGCCCAGATGGTGGCGGCCCTGCGAAAGGGCGGGCTTTCAGGGGTGTTACCCGATCAAACCCCCAGGGATGACAACAGCGGTTTGCTGGCGCCGTTTTTTAACCGCCCGGCCTTTACCATGACGCTGGTCTGCAAGCTCATTCAAAACACTGGCTGCGGCGCAGTGTTCGGCTACGCCAAACGCGTGCCCGGCGGCTTTGAAATTTATTTTAACCGCGCCCCCGCAGGCCTCTTCAGTGAGGATCTGGCCGAGGCGGTGGCAGCACTTAACCAAGGGGTGAGTGAGGCGGTGCTGCAAGTGCCCGAGCAATATCAGTGGGAGTACAAGCGCTTTAAACACAATGGCGAGAAAACCCTCTACGACAACCTGGTTTAGCGCGACTAGGTTGGGGGCGGGGTAGGGAAGATAAACCCACCTTAGGGCGCGCAATCTGCTTAAATGCGCTCACCCGGATTACAGGCCTGTCCGGGTTTTGTCGCAAAACCCCTCCACACTGTGCCCAGTCGCGGTTAACAAACGCGGCTAACTCGGCATAATTCGAGAAAAAAGCCAGCCTTTACCCAGGTGCTTCGCAATATTTGGGCAAATTGGCACGATTTCGTGTATTGTGCTGCCCAATTTTCACCCCAGCTTATAGAGAGTGCTATGACTGACTTATCAACCTACCGAAACATAGGTATCTTCGCCCACGTAGATGCCGGCAAGACCACAACCACCGAGCGCATTCTTAAGCTGACCGGTCGAATTCACAAAATTGGTGAGGTTCACGAAGGTGAATCCACAACTGACTTCATGGTGCAGGAAGCTGAACGCGGCATTACCATTCAATCCGCTGCCGTGAGCTGCTTCTGGAAAGGCCACCGCTTTAACGTTATCGATACCCCGGGCCACGTTGACTTCACCGTAGAAGTGTATCGCTCCTTAAAAGTATTGGACGGCGGTATCGGCGTATTCTGTGGCTCCGGCGGTGTTGAGCCGCAATCGGAAACCAACTGGCGCTACGCCAACGACTCTAAAGTGTCCCGTTTGATCTTCGTAAACAAACTGGACCGTATCGGCGCGGACTTCCTGCGCGTAACCGAGCAGGTGAAAAAAGTCCTCGGCGCCAAGCCCTTAATCATGACCTTGCCCATCGGCCGCGAAGACACCTTCGTCGGCGTGGTTGACCTGTTAAACCGCAAAGCCTATGTGTGGGATGAGTCCGGCCAGCCTGAAAACTACAGTGTGCAAGATATCCCTGCCGACATGGTTGACGATGCCGAAATGTACCGCGATCAACTGGTGGAAACCGCCGTTGAGATGGACGACGATTTAATGATGGCCTACATGGAAGGCGAGCAGCCCTCCATCGACGACATCAAGCGCTGCATCCGCAAGGGTACCCGCGAGCTGGCCTTCTTCCCCACTTATTGTGGTTCGGCCTTTAAAAACAAAGGTATGCAGTTATTGTTGGATGCGGTAGTGGATTACCTGCCTGCACCACACGAAGTAAACCCACAGCCGCTCACCGACGAAGAAGGCAACCCCAATGGCCAATACGCCATTGTGTCTGCCGACGAGCCCTTCCGCGCCCTGGCGTTCAAAATCATGGACGACCGTTTCGGCGCCCTCACCTTCGTGCGTATTTACTCCGGTAAATTGGCCAAAGGCGACACTATCTTGAACTCCGCCACCGGTAAATCCGAGCGTGTAGGCCGCATGGTGGAAATGCAAGCCAACGATCGTATTGAATTATCCAACGCCGAAGCGGGCGACATTATCGCCATCGTGGGTATGAAAAACGTGCAAACCGGCCACACCTTGTGTGATCCGAAACACGAATGTACGCTGGAAGCCATGGTGTTCCCAGAGCCGGTGATCTCCATCGCCGTTGCGCCTAAAGACAAAGGCTCAACCGAGAAAATGGGTATCGCCATCGGCAAGATGGTGGCTGAAGACCCAACCTTCCGCGTGGAAACCGACCAAGAAACCGGCGAAACCATCCTTAAGGGTATGGGTGAACTCCACTTGGATATTAAAGTGGACATCCTAAAGCGCACCTATGGTGTGGAACTGGTAGTGGGCCAACCGCAGGTAGCCTACCGCGAGACCATCACCCGCGAAGTGGAAGACAGCTACACCCACAAGAAACAATCCGGTGGTTCGGGCCAGTACGGTAAGATCGACTACCGCATCCGCCCCGGCGAAGCCAACACTGGCTTTACCTTTAAGTCTTCAGTTGTGGGTGGTAGCGTTCCAAAAGAATTCTTCCCCGCCATTGAAAAAGGCTTTAAGTCCATGATGGATACCGGCCCCTTGGCAGGCTTCCCTGTATTAGATGTGGAGATTGAGTTGTTTGACGGTGGCTACCACGCCGTAGACTCCTCGGCCATCGCGTTTGAAATCGCCGCCAAAAGCGCCTTCCGTCAATCCATGCCTAAAGCTGGTCCACAACTGCTTGAACCCATCATGAAAGTGGATGTGTACAGCCCAGAAGACAACGTGGGTGATGTTATCGGTGACTTAAACCGTCGCCGCGGCATGATCACCAGCCAAGAAGCCAACATCACTGGCGTGCGCATCAAGGCTAATGTTCCCCTGGCAGATATGTTCGGTTACATCAGCACCCTGCGCACCATGACTTCCGGTCGCGGTCAGTTCTCCATGGAGTTCTCGCACTACTCACCATGTCCGAACAACGTAGCCGATGCGGTCATCGCCAAAGAGAAAGAGAAAAAAGCCGCCGCTGCTAAAAACAAGTAGTAGCGCCTAGGTTAAGCTAAGCCCCGTCGCCTGCGCGCCGGGGCTTTTTTTTGTCCGTTATTTTTTTACCAGAAGAGGTGTTTGTATGGCTAAGTCAAAATGCCCCCACTGCCAGCATGAGGCGTTTGAATTGGTGGAGCGGGATGATATTAAGGATTCCAAATTTAAAATTATGTTTATTCAGTGCGTCGCCTGCGCCACAGTGGTGGGCACTACAGATTTTTACAATGTGCCGAGTTTGCTAGAAAAGTTGGCCCGCAAGCTGGGCGTTGAGTTGCACGATTAAACCTGCGGTTTTTAGGTTTAAACCCGAGCGGTGCGCAAACGGGCAGGGGCAGAGGCGAGAGCGGCGTTATTTGTCCTCGATTTTTTTTACCAAATTAATAAATTCTCGGCGCAGCTTGATGCGGTAACTATTGTTGGCCATTAGCTCTTCTAAAATATCCTGCTCGGACTGTTTAACGCTGGCAATTTGTGTGGGGGTGGCGTTTTTGCTTTGCAACAGGTTTTGAATATTTTTAAAGTTGTCGAAAATGACGGTTTTACAGGTATTAATCTGTTGGTCGTAGGCATTTTCAATATCCCGAGCCAGTTGTTTTGCGATATTACTGCCCGCTTCAATTTGTTTTTTCAGCTGCCGGTTAGCATGGTTGGCCATGATTTTATCGATGACGCGGTCGGCAATGCGGGCAATTTTGAGGGCGTTTTCCTGCTCGGCGCTGGAGTTGGGCGGTAGGGTTAATATGCCGCCAATATACTGATATTGGAAATGTAACTGGCCGCTGCTGCGATCATAAGTGGATTCGTTGGGCCGTAGGCCTGCCAGGCTGTTTTTTTGTTTGGGGCTAAAGTTGCCGTTGCCACACATTTCGATGCGGCGATTTTTGTGGGTAATTAATAGCACGGGGTTGTGTTGTTGGTCCAAATAATACTGGTAAATCAGTAGCGATAAATCCTCCAGCGAATCCGCTGCTATGGCTTCTTGGATAAATGCCAGCTCATTTTTTTGCTGCGAGGCCTCGGTGGTGGCGGGTTTAATTGCTTCTGTAATAGCGCTTAACTGCGCCTTGAGGGCTTCGCTCTGGGCGGCCTCTTCTAAGTGTTTAACGCTATTAAAGCGCTCGCGCAATTGGGCTAATTCTTGTTCCAGCATTTCTATGCAGGTTTCTGCCTGTGCCAGATTGCGCTGCAGTTGCGCCAATTGCTCGGTGTACTCCTCGCGCTCTTGGGGGCTGATGGAGGTGTGTTTTTCCAGGGATTCCTGCAGGTCAAAAATAATTTTTTTCTGCGAACGGATGGTATTTTTGAGTTTGCGTATTTCCTGTTCATTAAATTCAATTAACTGATCGGCAAGGCTTGCCGCCTCTTGAACATCCTCTTGCGTCTGCCCAAACGCGGAGCGGCGGCTGCTGTTAAGCTCGTGTTGTAATAGGCTAATTTGCATGCTCAGGCGGTGATTTTCCTGCTCAAATTCCCGGGCTTTTTCCAATAATTGCGCGGCGTTGTTGGTGTCTTCCCAGCGGCTGATTAATTGTTGATTGTGGTTGCGATTGGTGTGCGCCACGTGTTTTAGCTGGTCGGTTTGCTGCAGGGTTTTTTTCTGTAATTCGCTTAGTGCGTAAGCTTTCGCGGTGCGTTGGCGCTGTTTGGGGTCGTCCTGTTGTTTGAGAATGGCCAGCACTCGCTTGCCCAGAGCATGCAGTTCGGCGCTGTCCAATTGGGCGCTATGGGCGCGCTGCAATAGGGTTTCAATACACTCGATAATTTCGGCGCGCTCACTAGCTGATAACTGAATAGATTCAGCCGCCTGGTGCAAGCTGTTGGCAATTTCTTCTTGGTGTTCGTGGTCGCCATCGAGAATTTTCAACAACTGCGTTAAATGGGTAACTAGGCCGATGTAATAATCCCGGCTGTTATAGGTGTGGCTCTCCAGCATGCGGCTTTCAATTTTTAAATACGCATGGCGCATGCGCAGGGCTTTTTTATTAAGGCCGGGCATGGCCAGCAGGCTGGTGTTTTTTAAGCGTTGGGTTTTGCTGTCCTGCTCATTTAAAAAATGAGTGATGATGCTGTGTTTATCCGGGGCGGCTTGCAGGCTTTTGAGTTTGCGCTGCAGGCGCAGCCGCTGCACCCCGCTAGCCACGCTGAACGCGGCCAGCAGGCTGATGGCGAGGATGCTAAATAGATGCTCCGCCAAGAAACTCATGGTGGCCTTGGCTTAACGGTGTTGACGGTTGCGAGCCTTGCGGCGGGCGGGCGTGGGCTGGCGCGCATAATCCTAAATACCTCGGTTGAGTACAATTGCGAAGCCTGCCCGCTGTTTCACCCACTACGCGGCAACAGGCCAGGCGGCGCCTTGCGGGCGCCATACTCCCCAAGTGTAGTTCAAACTCACGACCTGCTCTGCTTGGCAGGCCCCTAAGCGCGCTGTCCAGACGGCAACCACACCGCCTCTGCCCAGTGCCAAATATCCTCCCATTCGGCGTCGGACTCCCCGCTGGCAGGGCTCCAGACCACCACTGCGTCCTCTAAGTTAATGCAGTAATACAGGCTCCCGCTCTGGCAAAAAGGCAGCAGGTGCCGGGGCAGCCCGCGCTCCCAGGCATCAGCGGCCATGTCGGCAAGATAGGTATGGGCGTGGGGGTCGGCGGCGGTGGCGGGTTCCAAGCTGCCGATGACCAAATCGCTGACGGTTAATAAAAATGCCCGCAGGCTTTTGGGCAATGGGGTGAGCAGGGCCTCTTCGATATCCAATAACTGATCTTCGTCGGGCAGATCCAAGGGTACCGGCACGTCTTGCGCGTTGGCGCGCAGCTTTTCGATGATGTCTTCCACGGGTTGTTCTCTTTACTGGGTTAGTTGGCAATGGTTGAGGCAGGCCAAATGTACCACCCCCGCAGGGACTTTGCCCCAGGCAGGGCAGAGTAAATAAGGGCGAAGAAGTTTGCGATGGATCAAATGAGAATAGGTATCATATGAAATCGAACATCGCCTGTGATAGTCTGGCAACTGTTTATGATTCCTAAGGTGAGATTATTGTGTCTACTCATACTCTGCGCGCATCCTTATTGGCCGCCTGTTTTTGGTCGGCTGCAGCCATGGCCGATGAAAACCTGTTTGGTTATGTAAAAGGTTCTGAAGTACTGCCGCAAGGCGCGATTGAATTTTATCAAGTGGTGACCCAGCGCAGCGATAAGGGAGTTGGCCACTACACGGCGTACAACACCACCACCGAATTGGAATACGGTGTTAGCGATCGTTTTACCTGGGCGGGCGAAATTAAAGGCCAGCAAATTGATACTTCCGGTTTATTAATTGATGGTTATATGCCGGGCGATGAAAACTATGGCCTGCGCTATGCGGGAATTGAGACCTCGGCAAAATATAATTTTTTAAGCCCTGCGCTCGATGATATTGGCCTTTCTGCACTGCTCGGGTTTGAGTATTTAACCCTAGACCCACACTCGGGCCGCAAAAAAGATTCCATCAGTATCTCCCTGGATTTTCAATTGCAGAAATATTTTCTCGAAGGGCAGGTTGTCTGGGTGGCTAATGTGGGCACTGAAGGTACGCGGGCAACGCGGGCACCGATTGATAATTTGCCCGAGGATTTTGAATGGCCCACCGCCATGGAGGTTGAAGTTGAATTTATGGCGGGCACCGGCGTGAGTTATCGCTTTGCGCCCAGTTGGTTTGTCGGCCTTGAAGCGCTCTATGAAACTGAGTATGAAACAGAAGTGGCTATGGAGCGCCAGTCTTTATTTGCCGGGCCGAGCTTACATTATGGCGGCGAAAAATATTGGCTTACGCTCACCTGGATGCAACAAATTGAAGGCGGTGGCGAAACCTTTGAGGGACAGCCCGACGGCTTGCATTTAATTGAAAAAACCAAGCATGAAGCGCGCTTGAAACTGGGATTAAATTTTTAGTGGCGCATCCAGGCGGATTTTGTGCGGCCGGAACAATTTTGCACTGGCCATTCACTTAAGTTGTCGCCCTTGCGCTTAAGTTGCCGCCATTACCCTAATGCCACACAAAAGGCCAAATTAATTGCCTGTTTAAAGACCGTGTGTTTTTTGCAGGCAGATATTTTAAGAGGCTGTTAATTACAGCAGCCTACACACTCAATTTGCGGAGGAGATTTTATGCGCAATGTGCCGTTTTTTATTATGATCCCGGCGCTTGCTGCGGTGACATCAACTGCCGGACACTATGTCTACGCAGAAGATTATTTGACGGTCCAGCAAGCTCAGCAAAGCCTATTTCCCGGCGCCACAGGTTTTAGTGAGGCGCCTATTGCGCTCAGTGACGCACAGCGGGATGAAATAAAAAAAATAGCCGGTGTTGGGCAGCGGCAAGCGGTGCAAAAAACCTGGCGGGCGGAGAAAAATGGTGAATTGCTCGGCTGGTTTATGGTGGATGATGTTATAGGTAAACACGATTTCATCACCTACGCCACGGCGATTTCGGCTCAAGGTGGTGTGTTGGGGGTGGAAATTCTCAGTTATCGAGAAACCCACGGCGATCAAATTCGCCAGAGTCAGTGGCGGCAGAATTTCACCGGTAAGACCCTCGCGGATGGTTTTAAACTGGGCAAAGATATACCCAATATTAGTGGCGCAACCTTGTCCTGCCGCAACGTCACCGATGGCGTTAAACGCTTACTGGCAATTTATCAGATTGCTTTAAAGGCTTAATGGAGCCGATGCTCGCAAAACGCATGCGCCCGTTGCTGGGGTGTTTTGTGGAAATTGCCTTGCCAGTGGCGGCGGATGACGCCATTTTTACCGCCGCATTTGCGCAGATTGAATTAATCCACCAGCTGTTAAGTTTTCACTCCTCTGAGAGTGATTTAACGCGCTTAAATCGCGCCAACGGCAAGCCGGTTCTCTGCCATCCATTGAGCCTGCAATGCCTGCGTTTGGCCCGCGCCATC
>DAOQGS010000033.1:0-13496 GCA_035338675.1 Cellvibrionaceae bacterium | reverse complement strand
CCCACTATTGCACTTGGCTGCCTTGTCGCTTTGATACCCTATGGTTATTTTGCATTTGAAAACTCTGCAGGCTTGACCACTCGCTTCAAGGAACTTTCATTCATTGACGATGATATTTCCACCCTGGCGAAGCTGAGCCATTTTGTACATAATTATGGTAAATATTTCTCCTTCGAATTTTTACTTCTAAAAGGCGATGAGAATCTTCGCCACGCCATCGGCTATGCGGGCGAGATATTTTTCACAACATTTATATTAGCTATCATTGGCATATTCACATTCTTAAAAACACATGATAGGCAACGTATTTTTTTACGCCTTTTAGTCATTAACCTCGCGTTCGCACCCTTTGCCGCGGCGCTGACTAACGGTAGCGCTCACGCGCTCAGGGGAATGCTGGGGCCGGTTTACATGGCCTATCTCGCTTGTTATGGCTTCAACTTTTTATTGCAGCACACGAGCAAATTTTCACTCCGGATAAGCAAAGGCCTACTGTGGATTCTCTCAATTGAAGTCGCGTGTTTTCTATTTGCTTATTTTGTCGTTTATCCTGGGCGCAGCTTAAAAGCAACCGAAGATTACGATTCGTTATCGCGCCTACAGGAAGCAGTCCATCGAGCTCCCGATAAAATTTATTTTACGGGGGCATCCTATGCAAATCTGCGTTTTTTTCTTGAATTTATTGACAATCCAAAGAGCATTCCCTTTGAAATAAAGGGCGATGAGGTAACCCCCAAACCCAATGAATGTGTCGTTTATCACGACTATAACAAAATAGAAGAACGTCTCGGCACTCCTGTCTATGAAAAAAAATCCGTTTACAGCGCCAATTGGCTACAAAAAATGATTGGCATTGAAGATGTTCCCCATGGCGTGCGGCTGCGCTGCTATTAAAATGAGCGTGTGCTTTTTGCTGCGGCCACATATTAATCCTTAGCCTGCACCACCGTACACGCCCTGATTTCTATTGCACCGGATAGCAGGCCTAATACAAGTTCCTATCCATAAGACTCTCTGTTTGACCGCAAAGAAATACATTACTTTTGGTTCATTTGTCTATTGAGCGGCCCGAAAGCATTTCGGATTATATCCAATTAACAAGATATGCGACAATAAGCCTAGCGCCCTATTTTTTGGCTCTTGCCACTACTATTTTTCTCACTCCAATCTGGCTTTGAACTTTAAAGCCACGCAGCTGCCACCCCTTAACACCAGGGACAGAAATTTATTTTTAAACTTGCCCAAGAAAACAAAAAATCTATTTTATCCAGGATTCCGCAGTTCAAATCCCGAGCATCCACGCCCCTTGATCGGGGCTGCCACAAAATGAATTGCAGCTTCAGTTAAAAACGAAAATTCCCAAATCTCGAATAGACTTACTCAATTATTTAGGCTGCACAAATTTTTTACGAGCCTTTTCTACCTCGGAACGCACCCAACACCCCTCCACATGATCATTGATCAACCCCATTGCCTGCATAAACGCAAACACGGTAGTCGGCCCCACAAATTTCCAGCCGAGTTTTTTTAGTTCTTTGGATAATGCAATGGATTCAACAGACGTGGACTGAGTTTGGGCTATTTCAGCCGGATGGGTTTTGGGCGCAAAACGCCAAAAATAAGCGGCTAAGGAGCCTTCCTTTTTAACCATATCAACTGCGCACTGTGCATTATTAATCACCGCATCAATTTTACCCCGGTGGCGCACTATGCCTTCATCCTGCAGTAAGCGGGTTATGTCTTTTTGGGTAAAGCGGGCAACCTTATTAAAATTGAAGCCTGCAAATGCGGCGCGGAAATTCTCCCGTTTGGCCAAAATTGTCCGCCAGCTCAGGCCCGATTGAAAACTCTCCAAACAGAGTTTTTCAAATAAACGCACATCATCGCCCACGGGAAACCCCCACTCCTTATCGTGATAGGGGATAAATTCCGTGACGCTCGAACACCAACTGCAGCGCTGCTTGCCATCCAAACCCATTATTAATTTACTCATAAAACCCCTTATATATGCACAATATCAAAACCCTTGGCGAGCGTTTTTGCGCGCCGTAAATCCTCAAGATAAATACGGGGCGCCCAATTCACACGTGAATATTCAGCACCTACGGCACCGGCAAAAAAATTTTTGGCTAATTCAGGCACCCACGCAGAATGCTCTAATTAAACCTGCATTTGCAACGAGTTGACAATACACAGGTGCATCTGTGTAGCCTAAGGCGCGTGCTTGCGCCCGCAAAGGTTTCACACCCCTGAGGGCTTCACAATAGTCCTGCCTTCAATTGACTGCTTAGCCACCCGGAATGAATAGCTGCTATTTCGGGCCGTCAAAAAGAGGAATTTTTTGGCAAATTCACAATGGATGTATGCACAGCATGCCTGCAATGGCAGGCATTTATGACTTGCGCCCCATTAACAAGCGGAGACAAGCGGAGATTCCCCAGGTAAAAGCTTGATGAATGTTAAAAATGCGCAGTAGTTAGACCGCTTTTTGTGACGGATAGCCCGCGCCAATAAGTGCTTCACAGGTGTAATGATCGCGAGGTTTTTGAGTGAACATTGCCTCTTCTTGTCTGATCAATTCGCAGACGCTCATATCAATCGAAGGAAAATCACATGTACTCACACTCTAAACTGGCGCAGCGCAGCTGGCCAAAATTTAGTTTGCTCGCCTGTTATAGCCTATTAAGCGCATCATTTTTTTGCGCTAATTTAACCCACGCGCTTACCCCCAGTAACTCATCCAGCAGCAGCTCATCAAGTTCTTCCGGCGGTGCTGAAGACAGTTCATCCGGGGGCGTCTGCGAACCACAAGATCTCTTTATTCATGACAGCAGCAGCCAAAGCGTTGCGGGTGCCATTGCCGAAGGGGATTGCAGCCAGCCCAACGATCCGCAAAGTTTATTTGACCGCTTCACATTTACCCTTCAACAGGGCCAACACATTGCGTTTTCTTACGACATCGGCGTTACGCCCGTGCACATTAAAGTTCTCGATAGCCAGGGCGTTACACGCGGCGAATCCAGCGGCGGTTACGCGAGCATTCCCGCCAAAGGCACTATGCTTGCCCTTGAGGCAGGAACCTATAGCCTCGAAGTGGCGTTTGTTGATCCTGCGGTAAGCGGCCAGTATTTTATTAACGTCGTTACCAGCAATCCTGCTCCGGCCCTTATTGATCAAGAAACTCTGGCCGCTAAATGCTCATCAATTTGGAGACTGGCACCAATAAATGAACGCTTGTTTCTACCCATTACCTGCTCCTCCGGCAGCTTAGGCACTGATCGTTTTTACATTCATTTCAGCCTCGACCTTCCTGAGGAATCGGATATTGCTCTGGATCTTGCGAGTGCCGACTTCGCACCTTATCTAACCCTGACCAACGAGCAGGGCGAGAAGCTGCTCCAAGCCCAAAGTGAGGTTAATAAACCCCTACGCGTTCCCGCTGAAAATTACCTTAAATTGCCAGCCGGGAAATACGCGTTAGAACTCACCACCGCATTGCCCTACACCTGGGGAGCGTTTAATTTCACGTTCACCAATTTAAATTGGCAGGGCACCACTTCCAGCAGCTCATCCAGCGGTTTAACCAGCTCGTCTTCCAGCTCAAGCTCAAGCTCCAGCAGCACGTCCACAAGCACATCAAGCAGCAGTGGCTGGTGGAGCAACTCCTCCAGCAGTACCAGCTCAAGCGGTTGGGGCAATTCATCCTCCAGCTCCAGTGGCTTGGCGAGTTCATCCGGTGGCTGGGCAAGTTCATCCACCTCATCATCGGGTTTCGGTGGCTCAAGCAGTTCAACAAGCTCCTCTTCAAGCTCCGGCCGCTCGTCCACCTCCTCAAGCACTTCAACCTCAAGCTCCAGTTCGGGCGCGGCTGGCTGTAACCAACTGCTCAAACTCAATTCAGTGGTCAAAGGTGAATTGCACTCTGGCCCCTGTTTAATGGGGCCAGAGGAGAACTTGCGCTCCTTCCAAAACTACATAGTGCATTTAACCCCCGGCCAACCGGTGGTGTTTGCTCTGGGCGCAACCTTTGATTCGGTGCTGTCGCTGAAAGATGCCAGGGGCCGTACCTTGCTGAGCAACAACGGTGACGGCAATGGCGCGCGCATTCCCGCCAGCGGTAGTTATTCTGTGCAAAAGGCGGGGGATTACCTTGTGCAGGTCACCACCAAAGAGGTTCGCACCCTAGGCTCATTCCAGCTGGAAGCGAAAACTGCCGCCGATCCCTGTGCAGCAGTAAAACCCTTAATCGCCGGTGCGTTTATGAGTGGCTCCCTAGAGCAAGGAGACTGCCGGACGACAAAAGGCGGCCAATTTATCGACCGCTATAGTTTTAAAGGCCAAAACAAAACCCAAGTGATGCTGGAGCTAGACGCTAAATTTCCCTCGAAGCTCACACTGCGCGGGCCGGACGGAAAAGTGCTGGCAAGCGACTCCACAACAATTCCCCATAGGGGGTTTTTAAAACTGCCTAAGGGCTCCAGTGGCGAATATACGGTTGAAGTTTCCTCCAGCAAACCGGCAACCGGCGGCTATGTTCTGCAATTTCACCAAAAGAACTAAATCGCCTTTTTAACGCCAAGAAGGATCGAGCAAAACCCAGGCAATTTTTAATTGCCTGGGTTTTTGTGTTTGGAGCAAAGCACTGCAATATTTTTAGCGAGGGCGCCTACTTAGGTCTGCCCATACCCTCAGAGCGTAAAGTCACTTGCCTGTAGACTGAGCCTGTTCTGATAGTCGCTTGGCGTGCTGCACACTCATTCAGCCTGTGCACTTAGGTACAATGCCGAATAATTTTTCAGGGGCGTTTTATGAACCTTCGCGATCAACTCATCAGCCAATTTGACAGCGCTCTGCGCAGCTTAACCGGCGGTACAGAGCCCCTATTGCGCCCAAGCCCTGCCGCAGGCATGGCTGAGACGGAATTAAATGCACAAGAAAAACGCCACGCCGCAGGCCTTATGCGGGTAAACCACAGCGGCGAGGTGTGCGCCCAGGGCCTCTACCAGGGCCAAGCCCTCACCGCGCGCCTTGGGGATACCCGTGATGCTATGCAGAGGGCAGCCCAGGAGGAAATTGACCACCTGGCCTGGTGTGAAGCGCGCTTAAATGACCTTAACGCCCGCCCCAGCCTGCTCAACCCGCTTTGGTATGGCCTGTCATTCGGATTGGGGGCAGCTGCCGGATTGGTGGGCGATAAGATAAGTTTGGGGTTTGTGGCGGCCACCGAAGAAGGCGTCTGCCAGCATTTAAACGAGCATTTAAAATCCCTGCCCCCTGAGGATCATAAATCCCGCGCCATAGTGAACCAAATGTTGGTGGACGAACATCACCATGAGCAAACCGCCCTGGCCGCAGGCGGCGTCAGCTTGCCTGCGCCAGTAAAAGCGCTGATGCGTTTAACCGCCAAGGCCATGACCCGCTCAAGCTATAGAATTTAATTGCGTAAATAGCGCGGTGATAAGCGTAATTTCATGCACCCCTGCGCATACAGCAGGAATAGTGCAGGTAATTTTGCCCATTCAGCAGCAGGAATTTAACCTGCCGGTCAGTTTGGCTGCTCAGCCAGATTTGCTGGATATAGCCAATTATTACCAAACCGGGCGGGGAAATTTTTGGGTGGCGCTGGCGAATGATCGCGTGATTGGCACCATCGGCTTGAGGGATTTGGGCAATGGACAGGGTGCCCTGCGCAAAATGTTCGTCGCCTGCGAATTTCGAGGCGCGCCGCTGGGTGTGGCAAATTTATTATTAAACACTCTTATAGAATGGGCAAAAGCGAGAAAAATCAGCGATGTGTATTTAGGCACCACTGAATACTTTCACGCAGCCCACAGATTTTACGAGAAGAACCTCTTCATTGCTATTGCACGTGAGTCTTTACCGCCAAGTTTTCCGCTGATGGCGGTAGACACAATTTTTTATCAGCGCAGCCTGCTCAGCTGCGCCAGATAAAAAAACGCTGCAAATATTAGATTGCCTCCACCACTTCATATTCATGGCTGATAGCAACGCCTGCGGCGCGCAGCATAATGGAAGCTGAGCAATATTTTTCCGCCGATAATTGCACGGCTTTTTCCACCTGCGCAGGTTTTAACTCCCGCCCGGTGACAATAAATTTCATGTGAATTTTGGTAAACGGCGAAGGCACACCTTCGGCGCGTTCAGCACTGAGCTCACAGTGGCAGTCCACAATCTGTTGGCGGGATTTTTTCAGGATGCTGATTACGTCAAAGGAGGCGCAGCCGCCCACCCCCAACAAAATCATTTCCATGGGCCGCAAACCCATATTGCGACCGCCATGGTCCGGCGGGCCGTCCATCACCACCGCGTGTCCTGAACCCGACTCACCCACCATCAGGGTGCCATCTACCCATTTAACTGTCGCTTGCATAACCCAACCCGCCCAAATAAAGAAAAGAAGCTAGATTATCAGGGCCTTAGGTCTGCGTCACGAAGCCCCATCAATTTGTAGGGCTGCCAATGTGTTCGGTTAATTTGGCATTTTTTATGCGGACTATCTAACATTATGTACTGGGAATGCTGGTGAGCCTGGCACGCCGAGCGCATAATCTGTCCGGTATACCGCCGGATTTTTTAACAGCGTCTATAATGTAAGCAATTCACTAATGAATAGGCTCGGTTAATTGTTGCGCAGGTTAGAGTTTTGGCGGTATAAGGATAGAAGACGGCCTTATGCTGATTACTTAGCACAGGCCTACACAACAATAACAATCGAATTCTTCTAGTCACGAGGATCGCATCTTGGTTTCAGTCTCCCTCTCCCCGCATATTCGTAACGTAGAAACATTTTTAGCTCACTGCCACCGCCGCCGCTATCCCGCCAAAAGCACCTTGATTTACGCTGGCGATAAAAGCGATTCCCTGTATTACATCATCAAAGGCTCAGTCACCGTTTTAATTGAGGACGAAGAGGGCCGGGAAATGATTGTGGCCTATCTCAACGATGGGGATTTCTTCGGTGAAATGGGCCTGTTCGACGAGAAAGACGCACGCAGCGCTTGGGTTCGCGCCAAGAGCGAGTGCGAAATTGCCGAAATTAGTTATGCCAAATTCCAAGAGATTTCCGAAACCCATCCGGAATTCCTCTTCGCCTTGGGTTCGCAAATGGCCCGCCGCCTGCGCGCCACCACCCGCAAGGTGGGGGATTTGGCGTTTTTGGATGTGACTGGCCGGGTTGCGCGCACACTGCTTGACCTGTGCAAAGAGCCCGACGCCATGACCCACCCGGACGGCATGCAAATTAAAATCACCCGCCAGGAGATAGGCCGCATTGTGGGCTGCTCTCGCGAGATGGTGGGCCGGGTACTTAAAACCCTGGAAGACCAAGGGTTGGTAGCGGTGAAGGGCAAAACCATGGTGGTGTTTGGCACCCGTTAAGCCAATCGCTGCGACAACTAAAAAGGCCGCCCAAGTGTGCTTGGGCGGCCTTTTTAGTTTCCGATGTTATTTTTTAAGTTAAAAAAACAGCTCGCGCAATTTCTCCCCCGGCACAGGGGCGCGCATAAAAGACTCGCCCACCAAAAATCCAAATACGCCCTGCGCATTCATAGCCGCAACATCGTCGCGGGTAAAAATGCCGCTCTCGGTAATTACATACTTGCCTTGCGGGATCATGGGCAACAGGTCATAGGTGGTGTTGAGGGACACGTTAAAACTGTGTAAATCCCGGTTATTTATACCCACCAGCGCATTCGGCAAATCCAGCGCAAGCTCGAGCTCAGCGCGGTTGTGTACTTCCACTAATACATCCAGGTTCAAGCTGCGGGCATAGGTATTCAGCGCAATTAGTTCGCTGGGCGCCAAGGCAGCCACAATCAGCAAAATAGCATCGGCGCCAAGCACCTTAGCCTCAGCAATTTGATAAGGCGCCACCATAAAATCCTTGCGAATGGCGGGCAGCCCGGTGGCCTCTTTAGCCGCCTGCAAATAGGCGTCTGCCCCCTGAAAAAAATCCACATCGGTTAACACCGACAAACAGGCGGCGCCTGCGGCTTCGTAGGAGCGGGCAATTTCCACCGGGTCGAAGCGTTCGCGGATAACGCCTTTACTGGGGGAGGCTTTTTTGATTTCAGCAATCACGGCGGGCTCTTTGCGCTCGATGCGCTCAATCAGAGCCTGCTCAAAACCGCGCCCCTTCGGTGCCTGCCCTGCGATACGCTCAAGGTCAGCCAGGCTGCGCTTCTGGCTGCGCTCTTGAATTTCAGCCCATTTGCGGTCGATGATGCGGCGAAGAATGGTAGGCGGCTGATGGCTCACGGTATTTCTCTACAACTGGATGATTAAAAGGGCCGCCCATTGTGGCACGGCCCGCTTAGGGCTGCACGGGCCGCTTAACCGGCGCTGGCCAACACTTGGGACATCTCGGCCAAATCAGTTAATTTCTCCAATGCCAGGCCCGTGGCGATGGTGTCCTCCGCCATCACGATTCCCTGGGCGAGGCTGTCGGCAAGGCCGGAGACGTAAATAGCCGCCCCGGCGTTAAGGGCGACCATATCGGCGGCCGCCCTGCCCCGCTCGGTGGCGCGCTTGCCCAAGGCATCTTTGATAAGGCTTAATGACTCGGCTGCAGAACTCACCTTAAGCCCATCCAGGCTCTGCCGCTCGATACCAAAATCCTCCGGCGCAATCGTAAATTCACTGACAACCCCATCCTTCCACTGGGCAATATGAGTGGGGGCGGCCAGGCTAATTTCATCCAAACCATCATCGGCATTCACCACCAACACATGCTCACTGCCCAAACGCCCCAACACCTGGGCCAAAGGGTTGCACAGGCTGCGGCTGTATACGCCCAGAACTTGGCGCTTAACCCCCGCCGGATTGGTCATGGGGCCGAGGATGTTAAAAATGGTGCGCAGGCTGAGTTCCTTGCGGGGGCCGATAGCGTGTTTCATGGCTGAGTGATGGGCCTGGGCAAACATAAAACCCACCCCCAACTGCTCCACACAGCGGGCCACTTGCTCAGGGGTTAGGCCCAAATGCACACCGGCCGCCTCCAACACATCGGCACTGCCCGATACGCTCGTGATAGAGCGATTGCCGTGTTTCGCCACTCGCCCACCGGCTGCGGCCACCACAAAGGCTGCAGCGGTGGAGACATTAAACAGGGGCGAACCGTCTCCGCCGGTACCGCAGGTGACCACCAATGGCACCCGGCCCGGCGCTATGGCAACTGGGGTGGCCAGCTCCCGCATCACCTGCACAGCACCGGCAATTTCATCAATGGTTTCGCCTTTGATTTTCAGCGCTACCAAAAAACCGCCAATTTGGGCGGCCGTCGCCTCGCCGGTCATAATTTGGCGCATGACAGCGGCCATCTGCGCTTGCTTAAGCGAGCCGCCTTCCACCAGGCGCGATAATGCTTCTTTAATCTGCATGAAATACTGCCCTATTGTTAAAGCTAAAAACCTGCGCGCCTATAGGCGCAAAAAATTCTGCAGCAGCTGATGGCCGTGCTCGCTGAGGATGGATTCAGGGTGAAACTGCACGCCCTCTAAAGGCCAGAATTTATGTCGCACACCCATGATAACCGCAGGTTCATTTGGACTTTCTGTCCAAGCGCTCACTTCGAGTTCTGCGGGTAAATTATCCTCAGCCAAGACTAGAGAGTGGTAGCGCACGGCGCTAAAGGGATTGGGCACGCCCGCAAAAACTCCCTTACCATCGTGGTGAACAAGGCTGGTTTTGCCGTGCACCGCCCTGGGTGCCCGCACCACCTGCCCGCCGAGAGCC
Source organism: Cellvibrionaceae bacterium (assembly GCA_035338675.1). GTDB lineage: Bacteria > Pseudomonadota > Gammaproteobacteria > Pseudomonadales > Cellvibrionaceae > CAMCXE01. Next base: position 3,743 of record DAOQGS010000033.1, on the reverse strand, counting down.
TGGCCTATGGCCTGATGCCCCAGGCAAACCCCCAAAATAGGCACCAAACCGCCAAACCTTGCAATCACCTGCAGAGAAATGCCCGCTTCATTGGGTGTGCAAGGCCCCGGCGAGATCACGATATGGCTGGGTGCAAAGTCCCCAACCTGCTCAAGCGACCACTCATCATTAGCCACCACCCTAACCCCAAAGCCAAGCTCCTGAATGTAGTGCACCAGGTTGTAGGTAAATGAATCGTAGTTATCGAGCATGAGTACCAAAGCAGGCTCCCGTTAAAAACCTAAAGCCTTACCCCAAGGCGCAAGTGCAAAGTGTACACGCCCGCACGGCCAAGCCAGAGGCGGGCGCGGTGTTTATAAAAACAATAAATGTGACGCAGGTCTCGTCGATGGTGTTTACAGCCCCAGAGGTGAGCTGTGCGCCAGTAGTACTGCAGATGGCGGCACCCGATTCAGTGCAGTGTAAAATTCCTTTGTAATGCAAAGACCTAGCAGGCTACGCCGATTTAATCTGAGAGCGCGGTAGGAGATGCCGGAAAAAAGGAATAGAATTTGCTCAAAGCACCCGTTAGCCCAGACTTATTGTCGCTTAGCAGATACTACCCATGTTCAAGCACACCTCAAAGCCCGGATCGTTTGATGTGATTACCCCCAAAGGCCGAGAGCCCATGCAGCCGTCCAAATTATTGGGGCAAATCCGCACGCAAACCCTATTGGGATGCGAGCAACTGCTCGCCCACATGTTTTCAGCGGTTGACGATCTTTTTTACGACCTTTCCAAGCGCGCCTCCAGCAACAACGAGGCAAATCTCTATTTCGAAGCTATGCGGGAAATTCGCGTCAACCGCGAAGGCACCGCCAAACGGTTTTTACATCAGGTGGGCAGCGCTTTTGCCCATTTGGCCGATCGCGAGCGCTTTGGCTCTGCTCCCGCCAAAGAACACAGCAATATTAATCTCTCCTTGGTGGAGGGCGATGATTTAGAAATCGACCTGGCCAAAACCACCATGATCAGCAGCGCCCGCGCGCTTTTTAACGACGACCTCTACCACCTAACCGCAAGGCTTAATGAGCTGCTGCCCCTGCTGGATATAGACGAAAACAGCAACCCGCTAGACCCAGAACAACTGACCAAGGCGTTTATCATCGCCTGCCAAGAACAGCTGCACATCAATATCAAAGCGCGCTTAATTGTTTTTAAGCTGTTTGAAAAACACCTACTTAAGCAGCTCGGACACATCTACCACGACGCCAATCAACTATTGATTGAAGCGGGTTTGCTGCCTGAACTGGCCCGCTCAGTAAAAAAACACGCGCCGCAAATGCCCGCCACTTCACTGGATGAACTTACCGGCCAAGGCTCCCATACCGCCTCCGCCATGGCCCGCACGCCGCCACAGGCCGCGCCCTTTTTTATGGGCCAAGAGGCGTTGGGCCTGTTGCTCTCAGCGGTGCGACAGAGCACGGCCAGCAGCCCAGCGGGCACAGCCATGCCAGCGATTAACTGTTTTATCTTCACCAGCAACCCAGGCCCGGTGATGAGCGGCCAGGAGCTGGCCACGCGCCTCAGCCAAAGCCAACCGGTGGTGGAGGAAAAAATCGCCCAGGCGCCGCGCAATGTCATCGGCGATATCGTCAGCGATCTATTGGCCAGCAACGATCCCGAGCTGCCCCACGCGCTGGATCAGGACGATGAAAACGTCATCAACCTGGTGGCCATGTTTTTCGATCAAATCCTGGCCGATGACAACCTGCCGAGCGTGGTGCAATCCCTCATCTGCCGCCTGCAGATCCCCATTTTGCGCATGGCGATCAAAGACAGCAGCTTCTTTGATAACCCAGAGCACCCCGCCCGCTTATTGGTGAACAGCCTGTGCAGCGCAGGCCTTGAGCTGGACGATAGCCGCCCACTGGACAAAGACCCGGCCTACAAAAAAATGCTCGATGTGGTGCAGCAGATCTGCGCCCATCAGCAGCAGGATGAATCTGTCTTTGCCGAAGCCCGCGCCCAGCTGGTTGACCTGCTGGAGAAAGAAAAACGCAAATCCGGCCTGGTTGAACAGCGCACCGTGCAGGCAGAGGAAGGCCAGTACCGCATGTTGCAGGCTCGCCTGGTGGCGCAAAACCTGATCTACGAAAAAATCAAAGACCAGGCCCTGCCCGATGAAATCAGCGAATTTCTCTGCGGCCAATGGCTGCAGGTGCTAGTGTTTTTACACCTGCGCTTTGGCGAGGACAGCGCCCAGTGGATGGGGGCTGAACAGAGTATTATCGACCTGGTCTGGCTCAGCCACGACCATAAAGACCAGCGCTCCCAACAGCGCCGGGAGCGTATGCTGCCAGAGCTGCTGGATCGTTTAGATCAAGGCCTTGAGGGCGTAATCACCGATGCGGTAGAACGCAACCAGCTGGTGGACAAGCTTGAAGCCATCCTCAAAGCCGTGGGCGCCAAACAGCTGGATGGCCGCCAATTCCACAGCCTCACATCCCTACAAAAAGAAGAACTGGGCCGCGGCGAGAGCGCGCAAAAATCCTGGCAGGAGATGAGCGTGATCGAGCGGCAAATGGCCCGTCACGAGGAACTGTTCAACCAGTATTATGTGGAGGCTAAGGAAATGCCCATCGGCACCTGGATTATCTACGCCGATGAAACCGGTCGCCTGCAGCGCTGCAAACTCTCATCCAAAATCGACAGCGACACCTACCTGTTTGTGAACCGGCTGGGTTTTAAAGTGTTGGAAAAAAGCCGCAAGCGTTTGGCTCTCGATTTGCAAAACGGCAGGGCGCGGGTTATCAATACCCAGCCGTTCTTTGACCGCATGATGACGTTGATTGTGAATCGCCTGGAAAACGCTCAAGGCGATACCTAAGCTCTCACCGGTTAATCTTGCGCGGTACACAATATTAAAACAGCGGTGGACTTGCCGGATAAACGAGTCAACAAGCCAGACATTGGCACCCTTCGCCGAGCCAAACACCGCACTGACTGGCTGCACACACATGGAAAACACCCTAACCCATTTGGCGTTTTTAGCTGGCGCGGGCCTCTCTCTGGCCCTCACCATCACCCTGTGGTTTACCCGCAAGTCCCGCGCCTTGCACCCAAGCATTGCACTGGCCACGGCTGTCCAGAGTGTCTGGCTGTTCAGCCTGGCCTACTGGTATGCCCCCGGCAGTTGGCCCAGCCAGGTTTGGGTGAGCAGCTTAGAATGCCTGCACTACAGCACCTGGCTACTCACCCTAGCCCGCATTATCCCCTTCTACTGCGAACGCCCTCTGCCCACCCTTTACCGATTTTTTATTCTGGGGCTGAGCCTAGTGTTTGTGTTCGCCAACGGCATCAACGCCTTTTGGCCGGAAGCGAGCCCGTTTAACACCCAAAGGCTCATGGTGTGGCAGGGCCTGGTGTTATCCATCGGCTGCCTGGTCACCATCGAACAACTCTACCGCAATATCACTAGCGTACGGCTGCTCAAGCTCGTCGCCCTCAATCTTGCCGCCATGTTTATCTACGACATTTACCTCTACGCGCAGGATTTAATATTCGATAACGCGAGCAATTTCTTCGCCCAAGTGCGCGCCACCGTGACCATTGCCGCTTGTACCTTTATGATGCTCGCCACCTTGGTGCTCAAACACCACAACGCACAACCGCCCCAGCTGGTGCTGTCGCGGCCCATCGCGTTTTATTCCACCTCTTTAATCATCGCCGGCACCCTGTTGTCGGCGATTAGCTTTGCGGGT
>DAOQGS010000032.1:0-13653 GCA_035338675.1 Cellvibrionaceae bacterium | reverse complement strand
AAAACAAAACGAGGCAAACCGTTGCGATAAGTTTTTCCAGCTATATTTTTACCTAAAAAGTCATTCAGCCTGAATTCAACCCCACCTGAACTATAGGTGGAAACCGAATCAAGATCTGGACTGAGTTTCTCCCGATTTAATAGCCCTACCCGAGCGTTAAAGCCGATTTCCCAATCGCCGATATTGTCTTTATTGGCATACAAAAATGAGAAGTTGGCTGAGGCATTTACGGTGTGGGAAACATCCTTGAATTTTAGAGCGCCAATATCAGTGGCTTTATTACATGAACCCTGTGATTCTTCGATGGACTTTAAAGCCGGATCGTCCGGCGAGTCGTTAGTGGCGGGCTCGGAATTCTTTTCGCAGGCGATGGGTGCCGAATAGAAAAGCACATTCATTTCCTGGTAGGCAACCCATGAGGGTTTGAACCAATTTAGATAAGGAGTTTTTGTATCTTTTAGCGCCCAACGATTGTTGAGCTTAAGTGCTGCGTAATAATTAGCATCTTGAAACCCTTCATTGTTGCCTTCTTTGTTATACTTGGGCATTAAACTTGCACCTATTTCTAACACGCCATAATAAGGCTTTTCTGTGGCTATGTCGGCGAATTTATCGCCGTTGAGCAGAGATTGTAATTGCTCCTTAGAAAAATTTTTGACGGGTTGGTCGGGGTCTACACTTTGAGATAGCAAGCCTTGCTCTGCTTTTAGTTGTACTTGCGCCGAATTTAGTTTGTCGATATCACTATTAACAACCTCAATTTTGCAATCATCTGGCCCTAGGGATGCTTTTTCTTGCGCCAATAAATACGCAAGTTCCTGTGAGCAGGTGTCAGCAAATGTGTTCAGCGCGGTCAGCTTCTTATTCTTTGTGCTGTTAATTTCTGAGCCCAATTCAAGAGTGGTGTTTGATAATTCTGCGGCGAGGTTGGCGCAGCTAATGGATTTCCCTTCTTTTGTGGTTACCAAGTATTGATTGTACTGGCCGGATGCCGTTTTTACCCAGTTAGCAAGTTTTATGGAGTCGTTCAGGTCTTTATCATTGAGTGACGGCAACGCCGGACGCTCTGGTTTTATGCATTTTGGCTGCGAAGGTGGTGTGCCATCGGCCCATGTTTGAGCCTGGCTTAAAGCAAAGAACAACAGTAAATTTTGTACTTTATGTTTCATGACGCACCCCATAGTTATGAATTGGATGCGCCATTGTTAATCCGCTATCTATGCCTGTCGATTACACGGTATTACAAATGTCGGCACATTTAGAAGACTGCTTCAGACGTGGCTGATTAAAGATATTTGGGACTAAAAATCTGCCGTTTTGTGCCGTGGATCGGCACATGATTACATGGCCTTGCAACCAATCACTGAGAGATTCTCAATTCTTGTTATGAGGCAGATTTATTGCCTGAAGAGCGAGCGGCTTACTGACTAGCTGCTTTGATGTTGGGTGTGTGTCGGAAGCCCGCCCGTAATTGAAATTTCAGCACACTGGATACGTACCTGACCAACACGCGTTTGTACAATTGACGGCGGTTGCACGTGGGGTGGCAGCGCATTCATTAACTGCTTGCGGAATCTAAAAATTAATATATTGAGGTGGTTTAAATCAACGCCCATCTGTCGGCATAGCTGCTCTTTATCAATCCATCCGCGTTCGGTTTCAATGCGCTGTGCTTCGGTGTCCTGTGTATATTGCCGGGCTAATAACAGCAACACATAGTGGTGTGTGCGCTCTTGTAAATCAATAATAGTTTGACCAATGTGTATTTTTAATTGCACGTGCTCTTCATTTTGACTGGCGTGAAAGTGCAATCGCACTTCTGTGCACGCATCCTCGATAGGCCAAGGATCGACTATTGTATCTTGGAATGGATTGGCTATTACCAAGCGCCAAATGTGGTTGGCAGAGCCAACTAAATCACCTGATTTAAGTAATGCTTGGCCCATTTCACTTTCACACAACCAATCACCGGGCGCAATTTCCGAAATTACTACCGCAGGTTCTTGCTCGCTGGGCAGGGCAATTATTTTGTCTAGTTCAATATAGGGTAAATTCGGATGCAGGGGGACGAGCATGGTCACTGGCGGCGCTAAACAGGCAACTTGCCATGGGTCGGCATCTAAATTGCCAAATTGTAGTTGGCTGTTGAGTGCTAAAACATGCTGAGTGGTCCCTGCAGCCAAGACACGATCAATGTAGGTGCCGTTAATACTGCTGTCTCTGAGTATCCAGGTACACCCGGTCCAGCTAATGGTGGCGTGTACACGGGAAATATAATGATTGTCAAAAACAGTATGGCAGGTTTCCGCCAACCGGCCGAACAGATGCACCGGTAGCAGTTTAATGGTTGCACCGGTAATTGAGTTGATGAGCGTAGCCATGAATTTTACCGCTTCGCACTGCACACTAATTGTTTGGCTGTAAAAAATATATCTGTTAGTTTGTTGACCTGTGGAGGCGCTACTTTAAATCCATGTGCAGTGAACAGTGTATGCCAGTTTTGGCACAGGTGAGTTAAATAGACGGGTGTCTGTGTAAATTGGTCTTCATCGGGGGTAATTAATGATTCAATTGCCTGAATATTCGCATCTTCCCGCCAGGCGATTATATCCGCGTGAGTGGGCGCTTGATCCAGGCGGCTTAGACTGGAATAGGCGGGATAGGCCACCCCTGTAGTGGCGGCCATCAGTGGAAACCACAGGCATGGGCCAAAGCTGCTATTTAATTGCATAATACCTTGCGGGTAGGTAATAGTGCATTGATGGCCGAGGGGTGAATCTAAACTATCATCCTGGGCGCTGCGCCAATTTTGATAGTGCACAATGCAGGGTATTTTATTGAGTTTAAAACGCATCTGATAATAATGTTCTTCGGCATCTAGAGCATCGCTACAGAGTGCTTCAAAATTAAATAAGCCAAAAATGGCTTGCGCAATATCGAGCAAGGAAAATAAGGTGCGGCTATTGCAGCTGATTTGTACACTGAGAGGTTGCGCCTGAGAGTTGAGCGCTCGACATAATTGAATAAACTCTTGGGCCGGAGGTAATAAACTAAAATGGCTGTTTATATGCAGGCGCACGTCCATTGCCTGAGCCAAGGCTAACAAATCGCTGCAATGGCTGGGTAATACGGGGTGTTCAAGCAACACAGGAATACGTCTTTTTAAACAGGCCTGCGCCAAATGAAAACCGGCTTCACTTCCAACGGCCACTATGGCTGCATCGGGTGTGGTGGCTAGTTGATCTAAATAGGTAATTGATGCCACACCTGCTTGTTCGGCCAGTAGAGTCGATGTACGGCTTCCCCGCGCCAGTATAGCGGCCAAGCGTAAATGACGCGTTTTGTATAACGCGTCTAAATACACACGGCCGTAGAGACTGCCGCACAGTAAAATGTGTTTAATCGAGTGGCGAGACGTGGCTGGGGCGGCGGATAAAATCATTGGTGTACCTTATAAATAAAGGGCTTGAGGATTTAATTCCGCTTCGGTTAGCGGGTGGCTTAACCAGCCGAGCTTAACAGCCACCTGATATAACCTAGGCGTGGCCAATTGAGGCCAAAAGTGGCATAAACCTGGCGCCACAACCTTGAGCGTTTTTAACGGAACATCCGCGCGAGAATAATTCACCACACATAAGTCAAGCTGATTCGCTTGTAACGCTTCTATCAGATCAATGATATGGCTGTGTAAACTTACATTTTGGCGGGCGCAATAATCGCCTGAATATTTAATAGCTGTATTGGCGCGCGGGTACAAAAATGGGTGGGGCTTAATGGCTTTAAAATCAAAGGGGCCACTTACCTTATCCTTAATGCAAATTAATTGATACAGCTCGGTAAGTGCCCGTTGTGCAGCGATACTAACTTCCAAATGACACCCGAAGCCTAACACATAGCGGCCGTCTATTTTATGCTGCCCGACGGCTACGCAACTAACCGCTGGCAAATCGTGGGAAATATCCGATAACCAATAATCCCACTCGTTGCCTAAGGTATTGGCAATTATTTTTTGCTGGGCCGGTGCTATTACCTCTAAAGCAATTTGCGGGCGCGGAATACGGTTGTACCACCAGATGGCCGCTGCATCGCGCTCAATTAACTCTAAGGCTCCTTGCAGAATAGCCTCTTCAATACTGGCGCCCGCCGAATTGCCATTGTGGGTGTAGATAGAATAGTGGGCATCGTCAAAGGGGGTATCGGCCAAACAAAATGCAGCAGGAAAATACACTGGCCTGTGCCGAGTTAAATTCCACGCCGGGCACCAATAAATAGGTGTATCGGCGGCGTAGGGTTTTACCCATTGCGGTTGCTGCAGGTTTGCCTGCTCCCATTGCGCAAAAAACTGATATTGCGCCGAGCTAAACGCTGCCAATTCCTGCGGTAGATAGGCTTTACCTGGTAACTCTTGGGGTAATGCGTAACGCAAGGGCTCATCACCTTGGTACTGGGCCGCTTTGCGCTCAAAGGCTTCCCCCAGCGCACTTAACTGTGCTTGAGTGTTAGCAACACCTTTGCCTAAAGATAATTGCACAAAATTCTCTTCTACTACTTGGGTGGAATAGGCGGCCTGATAAATCATTAACTGCTCTGCTTTTTCTGCACTGATATGTGTTAATTCCGTGAGTACGCCGGTGACCGGGCTAATGCAGTGTTTTAATTCCTGCAAAAGATCTTCGCGATTTTGAGTGCGGTAGCCGCCATCTAAATCGGCATTGGCAAAGACCGGTGTTAGATTGATGGGGGCAGTAAAGGTGTGCTGTGTTAGGTGTGGGTCACCGCACCGGGGGCACTGAGGTAAGGTCGCAACCCGGTGTTCTGTGTAGGCATTCAAATCCTTATTTAACACCCACATGCAGTGTGCGTGAGCTGGGTTGCGAGCGGCGGCAGCTAAATACTGGTTAAAAAAATCGGCAATTTTGGCTAGGTGGGGTGTTTGGTCTTGCATGGGCACTGCAGGCGGTAGCGTTAAGCCGCGTTTAAATTGCTGCCAGCGGCGCGCAGGCTGATTGTTGAGTAACCGCGTGTGTAAACACTGAGGGCATGGGCCCTCGCCAGTAAAAATAGGGCCGATACTCGGTTGTGCGCCAAAGGGTTTTATTAATACCCAGGGGGCCTGCGGGGCGTAGGTTAACCAGTCTGGGTCGCTAATGGGGTCGAGTACAACATAAGGCAAAAAGCCCTGGGTATTGAGCAGGGGCAAAATGGCTCCCGCCGAATTAGTGGCTTGCGGTTGAGTTGGTGAACACTCTAAAACAAGGTTTAATTGGCGAACATAATCCCAAAATCGCAGGCGTTTGACTTGGGTAAGGGTATCGGGTTGTGCAAATAAATAGTGGTAAAGCTGTCCATTATTTTGGATTAGATCATCTAAAATTTGGGCTTCCTGCCCGTTGATGCTGTAGTGATTTCCCTCGCTAATTAAAACCCAGGCTTCGTTATGGGGTTCACAGATAAAACTGGGATTCCAATAAGGCGTGCAGTGGGCGCTCATAGGGTTTACTCGGAAATTTGCTTAGGGGATTGGTTTAGGAGCAGGTGAAGGGGTAGCGCGGGCCTATGCAGTTGTAGGCGGCTAGGGCGGGAAGAATATCATCATCATTATCAGGGCAAGGTGGCAATACCACTTCAATAAGTGTGCGCACCCCGTTGATTCGGGCCCTATCATTTGATAGACCAAATGAACTCCGATCTATACTATCTTTAAATTCGCCTTCCTTTGTAAAGACAAAGCGTATCTTCATATCCCAAAGAGATTCAAATTGGAATTCCTTTGTAAGCAAAGTGTTAACTTCATTGTCATATTTTTCGATCTCATTTTGGTGCATGTCAAAGTCATATTTATTTTGGAAATCTTTATTTTTCCAGGATTCTGCGATGATCTGAAGTACTATAGACCCGAATGAAAGAAAACCATCTTCTGAAAGGCCCAGCTTATCTTTATTTCTATTTCTGGCCAATTCCTTTTGGATGGTGGCCAATTTTTCTCTGTTTTCCTCAGCTTGTAACGCATTTATGATCTCATTTCCATAGTTGATATCCTTTTCAAATTGTTCGATGTTTGCGAATTTTATTGCCTGCAGGCCTCGTAAAATCTGCTCTTTTTCTAGGAGAGCATGATGTGTTCCGGGGAAAAAATTAAGAGCTGATAAGCCTGTATTCACATTGAGGGCAAGCTTTGGAACCACCGAAATTGAATTGTTATTGGCAAAGGATGATTCATGAAAGAAATGAGGGGAAAGTTCATAATATTTCATGAGCGCGCTAGCTTTCTCTAGCGGGGTAAACGTATCACCATTTTGTTTTGTGGGGCATGAAGGAAGGCAAATGGTAATGATTTCCTGATTTGGTTCTTTGATCCAGTCTTTTGAATAACCTTCCGAGCCTGGATTATACTTGAGAGTATCTTTAGGTTTCATGAATTGAATATTCACGGATTCCATATTTTCTAGGCTGGTTAAGCCTATCGGGCTCGCTTTGGCTTTGCTTAGCATATAATCAAGCCCCACCTTCCCATAAAACTTTCCATTTTCTAAGTCGTCTTTATTTTCCCATGCAAAAGCGATTGCTCTAAGAACGTTTGTTCTGACGGTCATGAGTGTGTTCTGATGTGCCATAAATGTGACCCTTGTTGGTTATTGGAGGTTTAAAAAAGGTACTGGAGTTTCTTTTAGTCTTTCTGTTAAAGCAGTCTCTACGAGTTGTATTTGTTTGCTGCCCGCATCCGTGGCTGCCAAGCAATATAATTGTCGTGAGAGCAAATGCGGTGTATAAAAATGTTCATTGTGTTCATTGTTGATTGTCAGGCATCGCTCAATTAAAAAAATTGCCTCTTTGTAATACTGGTTTTCTATCAGAGTGTCGGCATAAAAAGACTGAAATTGCCCCACGGCAAAAAAAGACCCCATTTCCGTTAGCTTCTGTAATATCTCCGCTGCATTTTCGGTGGTGCCGACGGCCCAGTCGTAGAGCATCTGGCCATAGAGGTGATACACCACCATGTCATGTTTTTCCGCCAAAGCCAGCAATTCACCAGCAGCCTGCTGGACTTGCGGTTTGTTGCCATATTGCTGGAAGACAATTGCGTAATACATTAATGCAATGCCTAGTGACGGGATGTTGTTGTGGGATCGCGCCTCTTGTACCGCTTGGGTGACGTTTTGAATCGCTAATGCCTGTTCGTTCATGTCTACATAGGTGCGACCTAGGGTAGCCTTAGCAAACACGGCCACATCAAAGCCAAATGTTTGCTGGTGAGCTATATCTATACTGGAATCGTAGCAGGCAATGGAGTCTTTAAAACAGCTTATACATTTATCGCGACGCCCTTCCGCAAAATAATAAAATCCTTGCGCGCAGCGTATGGCAGATTTATTAATTGCATTCACACTATCAAAAATTAAATCCATTTCAGCTATCGTCGGTGCTAGGGGAGCACGCGCTCCGGCAACCACTCCACCCAATACCTTCCACCAGAGTTGCGGTACTATTTCTTCAGCTTTATTTTGTTGTTTAAGAATTGCGATAGAGGCCTCTGTGTAGTGCTTAACTTCATCTGAGGCCCAACCTTTTGATTCCATATAGGCGGTTGTAAAGAGCCTATAGGTTGCCAGTTGATGCTCGCTGCGAGTAGCGTCGGGAATATTCGCTGCCCATTGTTCTAATTGCTGTGCAAGTACTATGGCTTCACTAGCGGATGAGCGTTTTAAAGCTTCATTGGCTTGGGCAATTGTGTAGTGGCTAGCCTTAACAAAATCCCCCGCCTTAGCCCAATGCTGAGCCAAAATAGTATTGTCGATAGATTCCTCGCTCGCCTCCAGGCACTGCGCCACTTTGTGGTGGAGTAGTTTACGTTGTGGGCTTGGGATACTTTCATAGGCGGCATCACGCACCAAGGCGTGTTTAAAAATATAGCGATCCCCGTGTACGTGGCGCTGCAGAACAATTAAATCCTGGCTTATTAACTCTTTTAGGTCTTGCTGTACTTTTTCTTCCGGGTGAGGGCTTGCTTGCAGCAACAGGGTGTACCCAAAAGTGCGGCCGATGACGGCAGCGAGCTGGGCGGTTTCCTTGCTCATGCTTAAATAATCCAATTTTTGCTGTAGGGAATCTTTTAAGCTGCTGGGTACCTGTTCAATTGCCTGCGGGCTAGTTAAATCAACAATGCCATTTAAACGGTAAATTAACCCTTTGCGTTCGAGCATGCGGGTTAGCTCTTCAACATAGAGTGGCACACCGTCGGTGCGCTCGATGATAAGGTCAATCAACCGCAGCGAAAGGGTTTGCCGCTCTAATAAAATAGATACCAGCAATTGAATCTGGTGGGGGGTTAATTTATTGATGGCCAGTGTTTGGCGCTGACTGCATGCAGCTTCGATTGGAAATGCTGTGCGTGAAGTGCCAATCCATTTGTGAGGCGAAGCAAGTGAGCCTGATTGACTGTGTGAATAGGCTAAAAATTCCAGTGTCAATGGATCTGCCCAGTGCAGATCTTCGATGATAAATAATTTGGCTGTAGGTTCGGTGGCGCTGCCGTGTAATAGCGCATAAAGAGTTTTAAATAAAGTTTGTTTTTGTTCTTCCAGCGCCTCTATGCTCGCCGGTTGCTCCGTCGGGAGCGGTAAATTCAGCCAAATACATAAAAGCGTGAGCGCATTGGCTGGCAGGTTCATGCGCTCCAGCCTTGCGCGCAACTGTTGTACGGCTTGCGCCGCTGTTGTGTTTAGTATCTGGCTCTCCAGTTGCACCAAGCGCAATATAGGGTATAAACCAGAATACTGGTGCTCAGGCAAACATTGCGCAATATAGTGTTGATAGGCCTGTGCATTGCTGCGCACTTCAAAAACCAAGCGTGATTTTCCAATGCCCGCCTCTCCGTGAATATGTAAATAGCTAGGGGTGGGTTGCGCCAGAAAGTGTTGCACATGCGCTAATTCCTCCTTGCGCCCCACCAATTCGTGGCTGCTTTGATGGCTGCGCAAAAAGCCAAATGCTTCTACTTGGCGCTCGCCGGATAAAAAATAACACTGGTTTTGGTGTGTAAAATCTAAATGCATGGACAGCATTTGGTAGGTGGCGTGAGAACATTGAATGCTATTAGCGGGCGCTGCAAAGGACAGCTGCACGGCGGTATCAACGCATATGCCATCAAGCTCGGCCTCTTGGTTCGTTGAGATGACAAGCCCCGTATGGATGCCGATGTGAGCCCTAATGTTCGCCCCAGGTAATTGGCATTGACGAATATGGCCGACTATATCCAGTGCCGCTCGAGCGCATAAACGGGCGTCGTTATCCGTCGCTTGAGGATGACCAAAATAGGCTAACACTAGGTTGCTCAGTGAACCGGAGAAGAAACCACAATAGCGTTCAATAATATCCGTACATTGGTATTTCTGATCGCGCAGCAAAGTATCGATAATTTCCACGTCTTGATCGAGAATTTGTGCACCTAACTCAAAACGCAGCGCAAGTACCGTGATTTGTTTGCGTTGTCTTTGGCCTGTAATGGCCGGGCCCCAGGGGTCTATAACGGTGGGAGTTTCTAGTGCTTCAAGTGCTAAATGCACTGGGGCGGTTTGCGCTGGCGGCGATACCAGTGCGGCAAAATTAATGGTTTTAACTTCCTGATACAGTTCGGCGGCATTGCCCGCTCGCGTGTGAGTTTTTTTACTCAATACCCGCCTGAAAATTCCGCCCAGCGGATGCACTGCAATATATTGTGGAATGGGCAGCGCAAGGTCATTTAATTGTTTATGCAGTAGCGAGGCGATGCTGCTGCCGTTTACGGCAGGCTTGCCGGTTAAGCATTCAAGAAACACCAGCCCCCATAAATACAGGTCGGTCTTGGGCGTGGCGCGCTCCCCGCGCAACTGTTCGGGGGCGCTGTAGGCCGGTGTGCCCAGGGTCTCTAATGTTAGTGTTAGCTGGGTATGTTCAAGCGGCAGCACGCCTTGTGCAAACGTGCCTATGCCAAAATCCAAAACCTTGGCAAAGATGCCTTTGCCGATGCGTGTAAGCATAATATTGGCGGGTTTGATATCGCGATGAATAATACCTTTTTGGTGTGCGTGTGCCAGTGCATCCAGCACTTGCAACATAATATCTGCCGCTTCTTGTGCTGGCAGGCCACCGGACTTTAAATAATCCTGCAGCGTTTGCCCTTCAACATATTCAAATACGGCAAATAGGTGTTCCTCAGCAGTTTGGCCTCTGTCCAGTAGGCGCACTATATGTGGATGGTCCAAAAGTGCGCACAAATGGGTTTCCCGATTAAAGCGGGCCACCTGTCGCTTGCGCGCTTCGTCGCTCAATTGCGGGCCCAGGTTTAATACTTTTATCGCAACGGTTTGCTGGGTATTGAGTTTAATCGCTTTAAACACCTGGCCAAAACCACCACTGCCTAAGCAGTCTACGATGGTGTAGCCCAATATGGAGTGTGAATTAATTAAGGCACTATTGGTTTGTAGGTGTGGCATAGAGGATCCCGTTTATTTAATTAACACCTGTTTTGGCCTGGTTTGCGCGGATGCTATACCTGCCGGCTCAAAGCCGAGGGAGCTAGTTATGTCCAAATAACAACTTATGTGAAGGACTTGTTTGGCAGGCAGTGAATTGCCGTGTTTGAGGCAAACTTATGTTAACGCCATCAATGCACTCTTGCCGTACAGCAGCACAAGTGCATCAGCTCTTTATGCAAGTGGTGAGCCATGGTGCCGCAATAGCTTTCGCAGATGGAATGCACTGTAAACTCTAGCGAGTTAAAGATACATTACAGTCCATTACACCGGCAGCATTAACCCGGCGACTTTTTATGCCGGGTTAATAAAAGGGCCAAGGATACCGCGCCTGCGGCGCAAGCCGCCGCGAGCTGCGCTTAAAAAAGAATATCCACGCATGTTCGCAAGTGTCAGCACAGCGAAGGGAAAACAGATCAGGGCTATCTATTTTGCCGCCGGGTTAATAAAACCCCACAGCATCGCATTTGCAACACGCAATTACTTTTGTAGCTTTTGAGCACACCTTATTCCCCTCTGAAGCGTGGACGGCAAATTTAGGTGTATTTAGCCAAACGACAGAATCGATTCGCGGTGCAGTAGGGGTGACTACAGGTTATTTCAGTCCGTCAAAAAGAGGGACCTTTTTGACTAGTCTACACGGATGTATTCACGGCGTGTCTGAACAACCTGTATTCGCCACTGAAGGGGAGTACTGAGGGCTCACAGGGCTCACAGCACTCACGCATTCGCCTGTTGATTTCTATTCGGCACGGGAGTCACGTCCAGCCACAATAAAAGGGTGCTGAATAAGTTACTTACGGGCACCTCCGGAAATTTAATTTTCGTGATAATCGCAAGGAATTTTTGCGCGGACGACTGCATGGATGTAGGAGGTAGAGCGACGCAGAATGCCAAAGCCGAATGAGGGAGTTTATGTGGTAAAAGTGACCGATTGAGCGCGAAAACGACGCCGCGAGGGTGCGAAAATTGAAGCTCCGAAGGTGCCCTTACTTTTAACCTAAGAACCGCATTTGAACTCTACTAAGGTTTTTAGATTTAACAACCCGCAAAATGTGTACGGCACCAATGCGGCAATAATCCTGCACTTAATTAATCCCGTGGGAATCATCAAACTTAGCCGCAAAGCGCGCAATCCATTCTTCGGCGGCGGCCTCTGGGGTTAATTGGCGGCCCTGTTCGGCAAGCTCCCGCCGGTAGGCTTCAATGCGGCACACCTGCTCTACCATGCGGGTGCGGTAATATTCATCATCGGTGATAAAACACATACCCACTGAAAATAAATTCGGCGCCGTATCTTTGCGCCACACCACTATGCCATCGCCATGATAATCCGGCTCGAGATTGGGAATGACAAACTCCACCATCGAGCCCACCGCCACCGGTGTATCGGTAACAAAACACAAACCGCCCGCGCTTAGGTTTTGCACCGCGACGCTGGCCGCAGGATGATCAATAGGGTGAACTTGGATGGGGATCGAAATGGGGTGGCGAATAAACTGGCGCATAATTAGTGAAGTGCTCAAGACGTGTCCTGCCGAGATTTAATTATATGCAGGCAACTGTGCGCGGATGAAATTGTATTGCTATTACTAAACACGATAAGTAGCACCAATCGCTCTATTTATTATCAGGCAGCTTTTATGCTGGGTGAGCTTTTTATGCGCCGCCGACAGGTAATGTCATTAAGTTAAGAATTACCTGCGATTTTTGTAGCCTGGATGTAGCGTAGCGTAATCCGGGATTTCAAAGCGACTCAGCATTACGCTTCGCGCTTCATCCGGGCCAACCAGATAATTCCGCCCCACATTTGCGCCCCAATTCTTAATGTAATGACGTTGGTTCAATAAGCGCAGCAAGGATGCCGCACAGGTGAATAGAACCCACACACAAAAATCATATTCACAAAGTGAAAAAACCCGCGCCGATTAATTGCCAAAAAGTTCCCTGCCATTTACTCCATGTGAATAGTTAACAAATACCAACGCTATTTCTCCACAGCGTCTGTTACGCCAGCAGCTCACTATCAACGAGCATCACAAGCCCGCCCTTGGCGGCACTGGGTGCACACAGCTGCGTGCTCGCCTTAAACATCTGCATTTAATAAGTGGCGAGCCCATTCAATTTTTAAGCTCTTGGAGAAGGAATATGCACACACCATTTACTACCCCCCAACAGCGGCGCACCTGGCCTGCACTGTTGGGCCTCCTGCTGTTAAGCGCCGGCCTCGCTCAGGGCGCCCTAGCCGCCAATGTGCGGGTGATGAAACAAGGCATCGGCAGCGGTACGGTCAGCTCCACCACCGCCGGTATCAATTGCGGCGCCGATTGCGACGAAGCCTATGGCGGAGGGCTTACTATCACCCTCACTGCCACCCCGGCAGCAGGCTCTATGTTTGCCGGTTGGGAGGGGGATTGCGCAGGGCTTGGCAGCTGTGTGGTTAACACCAACCTTGCCCGCTCGGTGCGGGCGCAGTTTGTGCCCATTACCCCCATTCCCACCCTGGCAAGTTTTACACCCGAAGGGATTCAAACCTTCCTTACCGATAACCCCAGCATTACCACCCCGGCGCAATTTATCAGCGCCTTGCCCGCTGAGTTCAAACAGAACTGGCTGTTGATGTCCCGCTCGGAAAGCCTGCAAACCGGCACCGCCGCCATGCCGCGTATTTTGATGCCGAGCGCCAATACCCAGTTTGTATTTAGCCTGGGCCTTGCCACCCACAGCGCCTATCCAGGCGCCCACCCCAATGCCATTGAATACATGCAGTGGGACCCAGCGGAGAAAAACTTCCGCTTCCATGAAATTGTTCTCGCGCCTGTGGGCGCAATGGGGCCGGTGCCCGCCCGCAGCCGGGGGGTCAATATCGACGATGACAAATGCACCCGCTGCCACTCCACCCGCAATGTGTTGAATTTCACCATGGACCCAGGCACCACCGGGGACCCGGTGGGCCTGGTGAAGGCCAAAAACAAACCCAACTGGGACACCTACGATAGCTGGGCGGGCCTCATGCCCTTTAATAGGGACCGCATTTACCAAGGCTCGGTGGAGGCAGCTGCCTTCCGCAAAATTTTTAATATGTGGAACTGGCGCAGTAATGAACCGGTACGGGCCGTACTTGAACAGTTACAACTGCAGC
>DAOQGS010000031.1:0-13740 GCA_035338675.1 Cellvibrionaceae bacterium | reverse complement strand
GGCACCCACAAGGGGCGCCCCTAAGGCTGTTTGCAAGCTGGCAAATCATTAACTTAATGACATTGCCGTCACAGGAGAGGATTTTAGGCCGTGCTGGCTCCAAAAATTCTCAACTTACAGAGTGTGCTATGGCAGCTGTGCCTCGGGGCAATTTAAGCCCGGCGGTAACTGGCTTAAACGCCAGTGTTGTTGCCCCCAGTCGATCACCTGGCTCGGCGCCGCCTCTGCCAACTCCACAGGCGGCTTGGCACCTAAGGCCCATAAAGCCCGCCACAGGTTGCGCCCCGGCGTTGCCGCATCCAAAGCCGGGGCGTGGTTTTGTTTGCTGAGCTTTAAGCCTGATGAATTGGTAATGACGGGAATATGGGCGTACCTCGGTGCTGGCGCACCTAACAGGTTGAACAGATAAATTTGATTGCCCGTGGCGCTAAGTAAATCGCTGCCACGCACCACATGGGTGATGCCCTGCTGCCAGTCGTCCACTACCACCGCCAGGGCATAGGCAAATAGGCCGTCTTTGCGGTGAATAATAAAATCCCCCTGGGCGCCCAAATGCTCCACCTGCTGGCCCAAATGCCGGTCGGTGAATTCAATCTGGGTATCCTCAGCAACTTTTAAGCGCCAGGCGGCAGGCAAGCTTGCCGGGTGGTGGCGGCAATAACCATCGTAGCGGTGGCCTAAGGATTCCAAGCGTTTGCGGGTACAGCTGCACAGGTAGATGCAACCGGCCCTGCGCAAATCCTCCAGCACCGCTTCATAGTGGGCGCTCCTTTGGCTCTGCCAGAGCACTGGCCCATCCCAAACAAGGCCGTGGCGCTCCAAGCTGCGCACAATACTCTCCGCCGCTCCCGGCACTTCTCTCGGCGGGTCTATATCTTCAATCCGCAGCAGCCATTGGCCGCCGTGTTGTTTGGCGTCCAGGTAAGAGGCGAGGGCGCACACCAGGGAGCCAAAATGCAGGGGGCCGGAGGGGGAGGGGGCGAAGCGGCCTAGGTACGATGGGGGCATAACCGTGGCGGGCCTGTTACAGGCAGAGTTACAGGTTGTAGACACAGAGGCAGTTTGCGGGCACAACAAAAAAGGGCTCATGGCCCTCTTTTATGTTGTATTGCACAGCGGGATTCACCTATGCCTGCAAACCGGTGTTTAACCGCCGATCTGCTTTTCTTTAATTTCCGCCAGGGTTTTGCAATCCACACACTGGGTCGCGGTGGGGCGCACTTCTAGGCGGCGAATACCGATCTCCACCCCGCAGGTATCGCAGTAGCCGTACTCTTCGGTTTCCAACAATTCCAGGGTTTTATCGATTTTTTTAATCAGCTTGCGCTCGCGATCGCGGGTGCGCAGTTCGAGGCTAAATTCTTCTTCTTGGCTGGCGCGGTCGGCCGGGTCCGGGAAGTTGGCGGCCTCGTCTTTCATATGGCTTACGGTGCGGTCCACCTCTTCCATCAGCTCACGCTTCCACGCCAGCAGCAAATTCTTAAAGTGCTTTTTCTGTTCGGCACTCATGTACTCTTCGCCAGCCTTTTCAACATAAGGGGCAAAACCGTGTAACGAAAAACTACCGTTTTGTAATTCGGGCATTGTGAGCGAGCCTCTTGTCTGTGCGATGAAAGCGATCCTTGGGGACAATACTTTCCGTAAGGACGGCCCCAATATGAGGTCGGCCCGGTCTTTTTCAACCTAATAACCCCAGCGGAGGTTAACTGCGGCGTTTAGATTCATGGTTATCTAAGGGGCGCAAACGCTACCAGATTCCCTAAGCCTCTGCCACCACTTCTGTTGCCTCCACGGAAAACCGCCGCGCAGGCATTTTGACGGGGGCGCTGGGGTATCATAGGGCGTTGAGTGAACCCCCTAACCCCCACTTCCCGCCAGGGATTCCTGGTGGATCAGCATAGTCAAAAGCTTAAGATTGTCACCATGATATTGACCCCTCCTTTACAGCAAGGTGTATTTTTGCGGCGCTATAAGCGTTTTTTAGCCGATATTACCTCTGCAAGCGGCGAGCCCATCACCATTCACTGCCCCAATACCGGCAGCATGCGCGGCTGTTTGGAACCCGCTAGCCCCTGTTGGTATTCCACAAGTGCCAACCCCAAACGCAAACTCGCCGCCACCTGGGAGATCGCCACCACGCCTTTGGGCCATTTGGCGGGCATTAATACAGGCCGAGCCAACGCCTTGGTGGGGGAGGCAATTAAAGCCGGACTAATACCGCAGTTAACTGGCTGGCAGGATCTCACCGCCGAAGTGCGCTACGGCGAGGAGAACAGCCGGGCGGACTGGTGCTTAAGCCTTGCAGGCCAGCGCTGTTTTGTGGAGGTTAAAAACGTCACTTTACTGGAACCAGAATTAGCCGGCGCCGAGGGCTGCGGTCACTTCCCCGATGCAGTGAGCGAGCGCGGCAGTAAACACCTGCGGGAGCTGATCCGCATGGTGGAGCAGGGTGAGCGCGCCCTGCTGGTGTATTGTGTACAGCATTCGGGCATCAACGCCGTGGCCCCCGCCGCTCACATAGACCCCACCTACGCCAAGTGGTGTGCGCGCGCAAAAGAAGCGGGGGTGGAATTTGTTGCCCTGAAAGCTCAGCTTTCGGCCACGGAAATTCTCCTTACCCACCAATTGCCTGTGCGGGTTTAAGACTCGGTTGTGGGCTTAGCCTGCAGCCAATAAATGCCGTCCCGGCGCAGAGCAATAGTCAGAGGCTCCAAGGATTGCCCGGCGCAGGGGCCGCTTACGCAGAGGCCATTTTCGGGCAGAAACAACGCGCCGTGTGTGGCGCAGCGCACCAGGTCCGTGTCTTTACACAGGAAACTGTCTTCCTGCCATTCCAAGGGGATGTTTAAGTGCGGGCAGCGGTTGCGGTAGGCGCGAAACTCGCCGCCCTGATTGAGGATAAAAAAACGCTCCTCCGCAATACAAAAACCTTTTGCAGTACCGCAGGCGATATCGTCTGCCCGGCATACCCAGTGCTCGTTGGCCATATACACCTTCAATTACTGAAAACCTGCTCGAAAAAAAAGCCCCGGGTGGGGCTTTAGGGTTTACACATTGTAGGTAGTGGAGGCCGTGTTGCCGCCGCGCCCGGTCCAATTGGTGTGGAAGAACTCGCCGCGGGGTTTATCGGTGCGCTCATAGGTATGGGCGCCGAAATAATCCCGCTGCGCCTGCAGCAGGTTGGCAGGGGAGCGGGCGGTGCGGTAGCCGTCGAAGTAACTTAAGGCCGCTGTCATTGCTGGGGCGCTGATGCCCTGGCTAATAGCCGCCGCCATCACCCGGCGCCAGCCCGCTTGGCAGGCCTGCAGCTTATCGCGGAAGTAAGGCGTGACCATCAGGTTGGTCAGCTCCGGGTTGGCATCAAAGGCTTCTTTAATATTGCCTAGGAAGGATGAGCGGATGATACAGCCGCCGCGCCACATCAAGGCTATGCCGCCGTAGTTGAGGTTCCAGTTGTAATCCTTAGCCGCTTCGCGCATCAGAACATAACCCTGGGCGTAGGAGACAATTTTGGCGGCGAGCAAGGCCTGGCGCAGATCTTCAATAAAGGCTTGTTTGTCGCCCGTAAAGCTCGGCGTTGGGCCGCTCAGGAGACTGCTGGCGGCCACGCGCTCGTCTTTCTGGGCGGATAAACAGCGGGAGAAGACCGCTTCGGTAATCAGCGTCAGGGGTACACCCAAGTCAAGGGCGATCACCCCAGTCCATTTGCCGGTACCTTTTTGCCCTGCGGTATCAAGGATACTATCTACCAGGGCAGCACCGTCTTCTTTGTAGCCGAGGATGTCGCGGGTAATTTCAATTAAATAGCTGTTTAGCTCGCCTTCGTTCCAGTCTTTAAATACCTGGTGCATTTCATCGGCGCTCATCCCCAGCAGGTCTTTCATGATTTGGTAGGCTTCGCAGATTAACTGCATATCGCCGTATTCGATGCCGTTGTGCACCATTTTCACAAAGTGGCCTGCGCCGTCATCGCCCACCCAATCGCAACAGGGGGTGCCGTCGGCGACCTTAGCCGCAATGCCTTGCAGAATATCTTTCACATGGGGCCAAGCCGCCTTGGCGCCGCCGGGCATGATGGAGGGGCCAGTTAAAGCGCCTTCTTCACCGCCGGATACACCGGTACCAATGTACAGCAGGCCCTTGGACGCCAGGTGGTGGGTGCGGCGAGTGGAATCTGGGTAGTGGGTGTTGCCGCCATCGATAATGATGTCGCCGGGTTCAAGATGCGGGATTAGCTGCTCGATCATGTCATCCACCGGCTTGCCCGCTTTTACCATCAACATAATCTTGCGCGGCTTGGCCAGGGAGTTGACGAGTTCTTCGATGGAAAAGGCGCCGCGAATGGTTTTGCCCTGGGCGCGGCCGTCGAGGAAGTTTTGTACTTTATCGGCCGTGCGGTTATAGGCCGTCACAGTAAAGCCTTTGCTGGCCATATTAAGAATGAGGTTTTCGCCCATCACGGCGAGGCCGACAAGGCCTATATCGGAAAGAGGTTTCATAGGCTACACATGGATCGTATAAGTGATATGAATTGGCAGCGCACACTGCCGCGAATTTTGCTGGAGGGTATGTAACAAAGTGCCCATTTTGCTTAGCGTTAAAGTGAAGCAATGCGGTGCGCTTTAGCCCTGCGACAAGGGCGGGTACCATACCACTTATCCCCCGCTTAGGGAATCAAAAAGCCCTTTATAAAGTGCGCCAAAAGCCCTTCTGGCCTGCGCAAAATCGCTGCCGCCCTCGGCTATTTAGCGCTGCGCCAGCGCTGTCTTAGCGGCGTAAAAATCCACCATCATCAATGAGTTTTTTATGGCTGTTTTTTCCCAATTTCCCATAGCAGTTACTGTCGTATTATTGATTTGCAGCAATGTTTTTATGACCTTTGCCTGGTATGGGCACTTAAAACATCTGCAGGAAAAACCCTGGATTATTGCTGCGCTGGTGAGCTGGGGCATCGCTTTGTTTGAATATTTATTGCAAGTGCCCGCCAACCGCATGGGCGCCCAGGTATTAAATCTCGGCCAATTAAAAATTCTGCAGGAAGTTATCACGCTGATGGTATTTGTGCCCTTCGCTGTTTTTTATATGCGCGAGAGTTTCCGCTGGGATTTCGTCTGGGCGGGGTTATGTCTGCTCGGTGCGGTATTTTTTATTTTTCGCGAGCGCATTATGGGTGGTTAAACCTGTTTGTCCTGCGGAGAAATTTGCATTGGATAGGCAATCATTTAATCATCAGAGGATTTAATTTTTTGCCGCCCAGCGGCGGGTAAGTTGCAGAAGTAATTACTCGGGGGCATCAGAGCTACTGAGCCCAATTGGTGTCAACTTCGTTTTTCACCAGGGGGCATTTTCGTGTGCGCAAGTCAGGTCATTGATGCATTAACTTATGCTTTACCAATGGGCGCTGCTATCCCGGTATTTTTTTTAACGCCCTTGCCGGTATAGAGCATGGTTTGATGATCCTGCCCGCGCAAAATACCCACTAGAGTTTGGTGTGTAGCCTGGCCGCGGTGAATAAGCTTGCCGTTAACCTCATTGGCCTCTTTACACTGGTTGAGTAATTCCTTTAACCGCTCCCAGCGCTGGGCCAGCTGTTGCTGATTATTTGCCGTGAGCCAGTGGAGAAACGCGCTGTTCGGATCGGCCTGTTGGGCAAGGCCGCTGGCCTCTAGGCAGGCTTGCCTGAGCCTTGCGGAATGCTCCAATTTTTTCAGCCAGTCGGCCTTTTCTTGGATAATTAAATCCAACGGCTCAAAGGCTCGTTCCGCCAATAAATCCCGCTCGTGATGCAGTAGATGAATTAAATGTTCGCAGGCGATTATGTCGCTGTCGATGGAGTCGGCAATCTGCTGAAGGGATTCTGTTTGCATAGCTGTGCCCGAGTGGTGATTAGCTTTTTTATACCCAGTACTGATGTCAATGCGCGCCAATCCAGCCTACGGCTGTTAAGCGGTAGTAAATGGCAAATACATCCGGACGCGCAAAAACGCAAAAAAGTGAAGCTGCACTCAAGTATAGCTAGGCTTAAAAAACTGGGCGCCAAAAAGTGTTGAGCCCTATAAAGCTGTTGCGGCGTTTTTAAAACCTAATTTGAGGGGGCAGGCAGGGCATGGTGCCCCGCCACCAAAAGAGTCCGCCGCCTAATAACCCTGCCGCTCGGCGTCTAGCATGGCTTTGGCGATCTGCTCGGGGTTTACTTTATAGCGGCCTTCA
Source organism: Cellvibrionaceae bacterium (assembly GCA_035338675.1). Lineage (GTDB taxonomy): Bacteria > Pseudomonadota > Gammaproteobacteria > Pseudomonadales > Cellvibrionaceae > CAMCXE01. The sequence goes on along the minus strand of DAOQGS010000031.1, from coordinate 7,530 downwards.
GCGATGGATTGTTTAATTGCTTCCACCTTTTTGCGGTCCACCTCAGGCGCCTGGGCGACCCGGCTTTCCAAGCGCGCGAGGGATTGGGCTTTGGCACTTAAGGAGACATTGTCCGCAGCCGCAGCTGTGGGTTTGTTACTCTGTGCCGAAGCGCTGTTATTAGCGCTTGCCGTAGCCTGTGCACGCTCCTGGCTAACAGTGCCGGAATATCCCTTTTTGATCGGGATTTTGCCGAAATTTGAGTTGCTAGGATCAATTACCATAATCATATCGCCGCAGCGTATTCGTGTAGGTTCATCGGGTTATCGGCCATCTGGGTAGATCCTTTAGGGCCGATAGCAAAAAATCTTCATACCCGCAAAAGCCCCGCTTGCCATCGCTATTATTCGTATTTAACCCGCACACGACCCGGAGCGATTACCAGGGCATCCACAATCTTATTGGATTGGGCATTTTTAACCTGAATGCGCTCGCCCACCTTGCCATTGGCCATGGCCAGTCCCGGTGCCGCTACGTTTAAGCCCAGGGCCTGGGCCTCAAGTGTAACCCTATCGCCCCGTTGGACGATTTTAGGCAGCTCCAGATAGGACAGCCGCAAGGGTTCACCCTCCCGCATGGAGCGTTTTAACTCCTGGCCGACAATAACTGCAGTTGGGTCCACATAGTTGGCGCCAATTTGGCTGAGGTTTTGCCGCACGAAATGGAAATCGCCGGGCTGGATGAGGCTGCCGCGCTCCAGGCTGTGGGAGGCCACGGCGGTTTCACCGAAGACGGCGATTTGCGCGGGCGCATAAAGGCTCCAATGCACCGTGCCGCTGCAGCTTATTTTGACCGTCGCCGAGGTGGCGGTGGCAACGGGGGAATTGATTTGGTAGTCCACTGGCACATCGCAGCGGCTCAAACGCAGGCGCGGATCCAGCGGCAACATTTTGACTTCGATATCCCGCGTGGCGGTACCCGCTGTTGGCTGTAATTGACTTATTAACAGCTGTTGCGCCTTGTTGCGAAGCGGCTCTATTTCTTCAAATAAGTCTTGAGCCTGGGCGATAGTGTGTATGAAGAGGCAGAAAAATGCCGTAAGACCTGCGCGGGCAAAACCACATGTGCTCATAATTGTTAACCTGTGCTTAGGTTGGCAAGACAAATCTACTGGGCGTAGATGACGGATTTTTGTCGTTATTGTAGGTATCCATTGGATTACGCAATTGCTGTGCCTTTTGCATGCTAGCAGTCTGTTGCAATACTACCTTGCTAGGGAACCTCTGAAAAATGTAGGCGGCGAAGCGCTGGCTAGGCGAATTTGCCAAAAAAAGCGGAGTTTACACGCAGTAAATGAGCATTTTTTTGGCAAATTCAACGACGCCAGGGCGAGTAAGGTAATTTTTCAGAGGTTCCCTAGGCATTTCACCAGGCTGCTAGGGTGCAGTGTACCGGTTAGATTTTTTATTCGACACCCTTTTTGCGCCAATTCGCTCGCAAAACCAAGCCACGGGTTTAACTGAATTTTTAGGTTAAATGGTTGTGCCTGCGCCATGACATGCAAGCTTGTCTCTGTCAGCTCGGTTATTCAGTGGACAATTTGCCGTTTTATGCTACGAGCTTTTGTTTGCAGAATTGGCCATTGTTTTTCTGTGTGGCCATGAGTCTTGACTACACTTAGGCAGTTAGGTGCCTCTTTGATGTGTTAAAGCCATACAGGAGCGTCTGGATTAATCATTCAGATTTTCCTTAAGGGGGCCTTCGAAATTCACTTTTCGCAGTGATCGCAAGGTATTTTCGCGCGGCATGAGGGAGTTTATGCGATATAAATGACCGATTGAGCACGAAAACAACACAGCGAGGACGCGAAAAGTGAATTTCCGGAGGTGCCCTTTAGTACTATCTATGGGATAAACATCAATAGAGCAGCGGAGACGGTTTAACAGTTAGGGTGGGCTGCCAGTAGCCTTAATTCTGCTTGGATACCGTTGCAATATTTTCTGTGCAATCGCTTGGAGCGGTTATGGCGAGTATTCTCGATAGCGTAAATCAGCGCACGCAATTAGTCGGTCAAAACCGGTTGGAATTGCTGTTGTTCAGCCTCGGCGGCAACCAGCTCTACGGCATTAATGTGTTTAAAGTGAAAGAAGTGTTGCAGTGCCCGGTGCTGAGCAAAATTCCCAAGCGCCATCCTGTGGTGCGCGGTGTGGCGCATATTCGCGGCGGCACCATTCCGATCATGGATTTGCGCCAGGCTACCGGCGGCATGCCGCTGGAAAACGCGCAAAATTGTTTTGTTATTATTACCGAGTACAACCGCTCTACCCAGGGGTTTTTAGTGCGCAGCGTGGAGCGCATCGTCAATATGAATTGGGGCGCAATTCATCCGCCGCCCAAAGGCGCTGGCCGTGATAATTATTTGACGGCCGTCACCGAAGTGGAAGGCCGCTTGGTGGAAATCATTGACGTGGAAAAAATCCTCGCTGAAGTATCGCCATTACCGGAGCACGTCAGTGCCGATGTCATTAAAGAAAGCGAAAGCAACGCGGTGCAAAGTCGCCATGTATTAATTGTCGATGACTCGGCCATTGCCCGTAAACAAATTCAAAAAGTGGTGGAATCCTTAGGTCTTAAAACCGTAGTGTTAAAAGATGGCCAAGAGGCGCTCAATTATTTGCTGGCGATGTTGGATGAGGGCAAGGATCCTATCAAAGAATTGCTGCTGGTTATTTCTGATATCGAAATGCCGGAGATGGACGGTTATACCTTTACCGCTGAGGTGCGCGCCAATCCGCGCTTATCTAATTTACATGTGATATTGCACACGTCTTTGAGTGGTGTATTTAATGAGGCCATGGTGCGCAAAGTGGGGGCCAATGATTTTCTCGCGAAATTCCATCCAGATGAATTAGCCAAGCGTGTGAATGTGCGCATTAAAGAATTAGACGGGCATTAATTAACCGCTTATTGCAACGCGCAATTGCAGCCAGAGCTGGCAAGGTGGTGTTGCAACAGGCCGTTAAACAGGGCAGCAAGTCCTGGTTATTAAACTTTCTCCAATATGAGGGCGGGATCGCGAATGACGGAGTTAAAGGAAGTCGCAAGCGGCTGTAATTTATTCTGGGCAATAGGGCCTGGCAGGCCGGGACGCGGCTGTGCACCGGCTTGCTCGCAGGTGCATAAAACGGTGTGGGGTGTGTTATGACGTCGCGCCCGCTCGATGAGCCTTTGCATTTTTCCTCCCAGGAGTACGACGAGTTTTGTGCATTTTTGCAGAGTTCCTGCGGTATTGATTTAGGCCACAATAAACAATATCTAGTGGCCACCCGTGTGCGGCGTATTATGGTGAGCTTGCAATTAACTAAGCTTGCGCAGCTGACGGAGTTAATTAAAAAAGTGGATCAGCGGCAAGTGCGGCAGAGTGTCATCGACGCCATGACCACCAATGAAACTTTTTGGTTTCGCGATACCTATCCGTTCGACTATTTCGGCGCTAAATTGCTGCCCAGGTTGCAAGCGCAGAAGCCAGGCAGCACCCTAAAAGTCTGGTCTGCCGCCTGCTCTTACGGGCAGGAGCCCTATTCGTTGAGTATGGTGGTGGAGGAATTTAATAAGCGCGCTGGCGGCAAATCGCTAGCGGTGGATATTTTGGCAACGGACTTATCCAGTGCAGTGTTGGAGCACGCCCGCACGGGTGTTTACGACCGCATCTCTATTGCGCGCGGATTGACTACAGAGCGCAAAACACAATTTTTTGAAGCGGTGGATGAGGACAATTGGCGATTAAAAACCAACGTAAAACACCGCGTACAGTTTCGTCCGCTCAACCTGCAGGATTCTTTTTATTTGTTGGGTAAGTTCGACGTTATCTTCTGCCGCAACGTGCTGATTTATTTTTCCCAGGAGCTCAAAACCGAAATTTTGCGCAAGCTGCACGGGCAGTTGCACCCAGGTGGGTTTTTGTTTTTAGGCTCCTCAGAGGGGCTCACGGGCGTGGCAGAATTATTTGAGATGGTCGATTGTGCGCCGGGGCTGGCTTATAAAGCAATTTAGCAGCTGATTGCGCTGCTCTTCAGTTAGCTATACAAACAAAAACGGGGCTTTGCAGCCCCGTTTTTGTGTTACTTCCCGCGCGCATGCATCACGGCTTTAATTTTACTGCGCATGGAGTGCAGGGCACTTTCCGTGGTGGGCCAATCGATACAGGCGTCGGTGACGGAAACCCCATAGGTTAATTTGGATAAATCCGCCGGGATTTTCTGGTTGCCAGCGCCAATGTTGCTCTCCACCATTAAACCTATGATCGAGGTATTGCCCTCGATGATTTGGTTGGCCACATTGTCCATTACCAAGGGTTGCAGTTCGTGGCTTTTGTTGGAGTTGGCGTGGCTGCAATCCACCATGATGTTATTGGGCACACCCGCCGCCAGTAATTCTTTTTCGCACAGGGCTACGCTTACCGAATCGTAATTGGGTTTGCCGTTGCCACCGCGCAGCACCACATGGCCATAGGCGTTGCCGCGGGTATGTACCACAGAGACGCGGCCCTCTTTATTGATGCCTAAAAAGCGGTGGGGGCTGGAGACCGATTGCAATGCATTGATGGCGACAGTGAGGCTGCCGTCGGTGCCGTTTTTAAAGCCAACGGCGGAGGACAGGCCGCTGGCCATTTCCCGGTGAGTTTGTGATTCAGTGGTGCGCGCCCCAATGGCGGACCAGGAGATAAGATCGTGCAAATACTGCGGTGAGATTGGATCCAGCGCTTCGGTGGCGCAGGGCAGGCCGAGTTCGGAAATATCCAGTAGCAGTTTGCGGCCTACATGCAGGCCATCTTGGATTTTGAAGGAATCGTTTAGGTAGGGGTCGTTAATTAAACCCTTCCAGCCCACGGTGGTGCGGGGTTTTTCAAAATACACGCGCATCACAATGTACAGGCAGTCGCTCACTTCTGCGGCGAGGGTTTTTAAGCGGCGCGCATAGTCCATGGCGGCGATGGGGTCGTGGATGGAGCAGGGGCCTATCACGACGATTAAGCGGTGATCTTTGCGATCGAGAATATCCCGCACCACTTGGCGGCCGCTGGCCACGGTTTCAATGGCGCGCTCGCTGGCGGGCAGTTCGGCTTTTAATTCAGCCGGGGAAATCAGAATTTCTTGGGAGTTTACGTTGAGATCGTCAACAGTTGGGCTGGTCATGCAGATGTTCTCGTCTGGCCATTGGCATTGGTGATGTGGGTTCATTGTACTGAAAACTCGCCTTAATGGGCGGTTTCTGTTCCCCACCGGGCGGCCATAGTTGCCGGCCTGGGTGGTGAATGAGGGCTTTCGGGCATAGCATTTACTTTACCTGTGGGGTTTAAGTTTGTAACCTCGCCCGATTCTTAAGCCTAGGCCAATACCCAGAGCATGGGGCGTTGATTATAAATAACTGGATAAATGAGGTTGGTATGCGTAACGAAACCCAACAGCTGGTGCGCTGGTTAACCGAGCAGGTCCTGCCGCGCTACCGCACGCACGCGTCTATACCTGGGTTGCCCGCCGGTATGTGGGCGAGTTTCGAAGCGCTCAAGGCCAACGGTGAACCTAACCCGGCGCTAAACCTAAGAGTGCGGGTACAGGCCCGGCAGATATTTGTGTATTGTCGAGCGCAAAAAATGGGGTGGGCGAGCGATGTAGAGCCCATGGTGCGGGGCCTGGCTGAATTTATCGGCCATTACGCCGTGACCGAATGCCGCAGCGACGGCTATGTACACCTGCTCAAACCGGACTTTAGCCTGGCCGATAGCAAGAAAGATCTCTACGACCACGCCTTTTTTACCCTCGCCTATGGGGCCATTTACGACACCTTCGGCGATAAAAACGCCCACCGCAAAGCTCGCCGCATTATCAAGTGGGTCAATAAAGAATGGGCTGCCGCTAATGGCGGCTGGCAAGAGGGCGACTACAGCGCGCCCTGGCGCCGCCAAAACCCCCATATGCACTGGTTGGAAACCTTTTTATTCCTCTATGAAGCCTCCGGCAAAATCGAGTGGGCTGAGCGGGCAAAGACTGTTTTTGCCTTATTCAAGCAACATTTTTACGAGCCAAAAGCCCAGGTGTTGTTGGAGTTTTTTGATAGCGATTGGAGCGTGGCGCCAGGTGCCATAGGTGAGGCGGTGGAGCCCGGCCATATGCTCGAATGGGTGTGGCTGCTGCGCTGGTATGAGCGCTTGATGGACGAAGATACCTCCCATTACGCCAATGCCCTCTGGCACAAGGCTCTGGCAATCGGTTTGGATAGCGAGGGGCTGGTGTACGATCAGGTTACTGCTGATGGCCGAGTCACAGAGGCCACCAAACGCCTGTGGCCCATGACGGAGCTGATTAAAGCGGGCGTAAGCCAAGCCCGCGCTGGTGTAGAAGGCGCCGAAGCGGTGGCCGCCAAGGCCATAGCAGATTTACAGCGTTTTTATTTAACAACAGCCGTGCCCGGTATTTATTTGGATAAGTTGGGCGCGGCCAATGAGGTAGTTGATGACGGCGCCCCGGCGAGTACTTTGTATCATTTAATTGGTGCGGCGATTGAAGCGCAAAATTACCTCAACTCACCAGCGTCTTCTTTAAGTTAGTACAGCAGTAAGGAGGTGGTACAGGGTTTTGAGTTATTTAAATCCTTGCGAATGAGCGGTTTCCCACCTAATACACAAAAATATAAAAATTAGGTGGGAAATGTAGAGGGTGAGAGGGTTCATCGAGTTTAACGCCGATCAAAATCGCTTGTTGGCAGATGCTGCTAATTAGTATGAGCAGTGGCTAGCGGCTAAAAAATTAGCCGGGAATTTCACAGGTTGGATGTCGTTTCGAACAAAAAACGGGCACGAGTATTTAACCTACGGCCAGGGTAATGGGCAAAATCATAAATCGCTCGGTAGGCGATCCCCTGACACCGAACGACAGTTACTCGCGTTTACCCAGGGCAAAGAGCATGCGGGCGCGCAATTGGATGCAATTCAAACCCGCCTAGCAGAAAGGGCCCCACAACTCAAAGCGGTCAGGCTCGGCCGTATTTTGGCCCCTTTGGCGCAAGTGATCCGCGAGTTTGATGTGCATGGGATGATCGGCTCAAAATTGTTAGTGGCAGGCACCCACGCAATTACTGCCTATGAAGCTATGGCAGGTCACTTTTTTGATGCGGAATTAACTGCCACGGAAGATTTAGATTTGGTTTGGCGCCAGGGTAAAAATGTAGAAATACTGGTTAAAAACTCTGAATCTTTTGCACTGCTAAAACACTTAAAAACGGTTGATAGCAGCTATACGGTTAATACCGAACGCACATTTCAGGCGCGCAACAACAAAGGCTTGATAATTGATTTTATTAGTGACGAGGAAGGTGTTGCCAACGCACCCAAAGAGTATTTAAAACCGATTGCGTTGCCAGGGCAAGAATGGCTAATTAAGGCGGCAACGCTCAGTGTGGTTGCCATAGATACAAACGGCTTACCCGTTAAATTAGCCGTGCCTGATCCTCGAGTATTTGCGTTGCATAAAGTATGGGTGTCGCAACGCGCGG
>DAOQGS010000030.1:0-13918 GCA_035338675.1 Cellvibrionaceae bacterium | reverse complement strand
TTAATACGAACTCATTCGGGCAATCCTCGCCATGGGCGTAACTGCAAATACCAATATCCAATCCGCCCAACCCTTTATCACCATGACAATTTAAGCAGGCGCCATTGCCAAGGGTTTTATAAAGATTCTCGCCTGTATTAATTATTTCGTTCAGCGAGATCAAATAGGCGGCTGTATTGGCTGCGCAGTTATTGGCGAGGGTGCAACTGCTGTGGTTCATATCAATTGAAGGAATAATGCGTGTTAAATCGGCTTGCGTATACAAGTGTGGGTTTAATCCAGTGCTTGTGCCGCCCTGCCCAAGATCGCCATGGCAGCTAGCACAGCTCGCTTCAAAAATATTTTTACCAACGAGCGCGTCACCGCCGCTGGACGATGAGCTGGAACTAGAAGAGCTGGTGCTGGAGGACGAGCTAGAACTCGACGAGGTAGAACTGGAGGATGTGCTAGAACTTGAGGTGGAGGATGAGCTTGAGTTGGTCGATGGGTTGGAGGGGCTAGTAGCCACACACGCGGTTATGGACAGCGCGGCAATAAAATAAATTGCTAACGAAGAAAAAATACGCATTTAAATCCCTGAAAGGTAAATGTTTGAATGAAAAAATTTAGTATCTAAATAAAAAACACCCAGACCAATGAAAGTCTGGGTGTTTGGGCAGCTGATTATTTTAGCTTTGGAATTATTGGCGGTTACGTTTCCAGCCGAGGGATTTTAAATACAAGGATACGTTTTGCGAACAATCAGCTCCAGCAGGAATGGTATCCGTGCATAGTTTAGGTCTCGTGCTCGAGGTAGAGCGACCAATTGCAGTCATGGAGTCTACGTCTGCTTTGATAGCATCAAAGGTATTTTCTGCAACGTCTGCCTCAAAGCACGCATCAGTTTGAAGGTAGGTACAGATTACGCCGCTTTTAGGGTTGGTTCCCCCAGTACCTTTATTGCCATGGCAATCGAAACAGGCCCCACTACTAACAGTTTTGTATAGGTTCTCACCGCTTTGCAATAGCGGAGCGACGGTTTTAACCAGGTAAGCGGCTGTATTCGCCGCGCAGCCATTGGCAGCCGCGCAGCTGCTATGTTCCATACCATTAACTGTGGGGATAATTCTGGTTAGGTCAGCTTCGGTGTAAAGACGGGGATCAATTCCCGGGGAAGTACCACCCTCACCACGATTGCCATGACAACTGCCGCATTGCCCTTCAAATTGGCTTTTCCCAATAGTTGCATCTCCACCGCTGCTCGATGAAGAGCTAGAACTAGAGGATGAACTTGAGGAAGAGCTAGAGCTGGAAGAACTAGAAGAGGAGCTTGACGACGAACTAGTGCTAGATGTCGAGCTAGTGGAGTTGCTGGTACTAGTGGAGGATGAGCTAGTTATGCCACTAGATGACGAGCTAGAGCTGGATGAAGAACTGCTTGAACTCGACGAAGTACTACTGGAGCTGGATGAGGAGCTAGAGCTTGAGGAGGACGAGTTAGTTGAGCCGGTTGAGCTGCTGGAACTAGAGCTGGTGCTGGGCGTGGTAAACCAGGCTTTCATATAGGCTGCAGTTTCCACTGCACAAGCACCGGTGCACTTAGGTGCTTCGCCTTCTGCTACTGGCGGCATCTGTTGCGCGATGTAACTACGTGTAATTGCCCCGGCATTCTCTTCAGTGATTGGATAAGACCCTTCCCCCGGCCCGCGCCCGTGGCAGCCAGCACAGCCCATTTTGTCGTAATACTCAGCCCCCGAATTACCGGCATAATCATTTTTAACCACCGGAACCTTATCACCACAACCGGTAAGGCCGGTGAGGGTTGCGAGCACAAGAGTGCAGGCGCCGAGGTGATTCATTAGGCGGCCTAACAGGCGGGACACGGACATACTCAACTCCAAATCTGACAAATATGTGCTGCAGGGCCAGCACAAAACTAAAAAACGATCCCCTCATTTTATACTGCTTTTAGCGTGAGCGCCCCGCACCTCAATAGGGTGGTGTGTGCGTTGGCGCACAGTCTCCGGGCCGCGGGGGTTGGCTTTCGTCCAGGAGGACTATTTCCATTCGTCGCATACTTAGCTTAACGCCTTGAATTCACGAAGGATTGGGTTATTTTTCAATAAGCCGCACAGAATTTGTGCACCCATAAGACGTTTTGGCGCTGGACCCCTGAATTGTTATGACTTTTGATCACTTTGCCCAGTGGCGCCAAACGCTTATTGAGGTACGTCAATCCGATCACTGCAGCCTTGAGTTGCGGGAATTTTTGGCGGGAAAAATTCATCATTTGCACCGGGCCATTCACCTGCCAGCAGAAGAGCGGGTGGAGGCCTTGGCTATCTATGTGATGCATTATGTAGAGCAGGTGCCCACCCAATTAAAAACCCTCGCCCGCGCGCTGCAGCAAACCGAAGCCATGCCCAATAGCGAATATTTTCTGCAAATTGCCTGCGATTTTTTCACCCACCGACCGGAATTAATTGCCCAGGGCGGCGGTTGGATTACGCTCTTGGCTGAAGCCTATTTGGCCCACCGGGTGGTGGAAGAAATATATGATCGCGCCTCACTGCAGGGATACTTCCCGGCCATCACCCAAGCCACCGTGCAGGCCAATATTATTGTGCACGGGGTGTTGGGCGAGGGGTTTGCCAATCAGTTGGATTTAGCGGTGTTTTATGCGGTGGAGAGTTTATACCCGGCAAATCGTACGCCTGCGCTCAGCCTGGTAAAAAACAAAGCCTCTGCACCTTTGCATTAACCTAAAAACCTCGCTGCGAGTTTAACTAAGGTTTTTAGGATTAAGTGTTAAAGCGCCATTCGGTAGTTGGGTTACTGATAATTCCTCTGCAATAGCGCTGTTTTCGAGCCGTGGATATTATTGGCCTTAAAAACAAAAAAGCCACCCGAAGGTGGCTTTTTTGTTGGCTGGATTTAAGCGAGGGCCTCTGCTTCCGCCTCGAGTTCCTGCAAATGTTTTTTATCAGCGGCATGATCCTTCGCAATTAATACATACACCGCAGGCAACACAAACAGGGTCATGATGGTGCCGATGGTCATACCAAATACCAATACCAGGCCGATGGAGTTGCGCGCTTCAGCCCCTGCACCGCTGGCAAAAATAAGTGGTGTGTGGCCTGCGATGGTGGCGATGCTGGTCATTAATACCGGCCGTAAACGCACCACTGCCGCCTGGCGAATGGCATCGATTTTTGCCAGGCCCTGCTCCTGTAAGCGGTTGGCAAATTCCACCACCAAAATACCGTTGCGGGCGATTAGGCCTACTAACGTCACCAGGCCCACCTGGGAATAAATATTCATGGTGCAGGTAAAGGCGTCCGTGTAATAGGGCATGGGGGCGGGGATTTTTAAGAAGGTAAAAATAAGCGCGCCGAATAAAGCCAAAGGCACTGAACCGGCCAGAATCACAATCGGGTCTCGAAAGCTGTTGTACTGGGCCGCTAACACCAAAAAGATCATCACCATGGCAAAGCTAAAGGCGGGCACAAAGGTATTGCCCTCCCGGCGCAATTGGCGAGATTCGCCAGTGTGATCGATGGTGTAGTTTTTCGGCAGAATTTTGCGCGCTTCGTTTTCCAACCAGGTTAATGGCCCGTCGATGGGGCCCATGGGTACGGCGCTAATTTTCACCGAATTTAACTGTTGCATACGGTTAATAGAGCGCGGCACGGTTTCGTGTTGGATGCTGGCAATTTCATCCACGCGAATTAAATTGCCTTTTGGCCCGTGGATATAGAGGTTTTTTAAATCATCCGGCGTTAGGCGCTCACCGCGTTTTACTTGGGGAATGACTTTGTAACTTTGGCCCGCCATATTAAAGCGGTTGACATAACCCCCGCCTAATAGAGTGCTTAAGTCGTTCACCACCGATTGTAAATTAAGGCCTAAATCGGCGACTTTTTCCCGGTCGATGGCCAGCTCATACTGGGGTTGGTCGAATTTCACATCGATTAAACTGAACGCAAATTGTCCGCTGGCATTCATTTTTTGCTGTAGTTTAAGGGCGTAATCGTTAATTTCTTTAATATCCGCTGTGGAGCTTAATACCAATTCCACTGGGAAATCACCGCCGCCGGGCAGGGGTGGCGGCGTAATCGGCAGAATGCGCACGCCCGCCATCTGGCTTAGGTTTTGTTGCACCTCCGGCAGAATTTCAAATACCGATCTATCCCGCTCATTCCAAGGTTTGGTCACCATGCCGGAGAAACCGCCGGTGGGGAAGGTGATTTGAAAGGTGAAGTCCGTCTCAGGCACGCCCATAAAGGTTTTATTCACCTGCTTGGCGTAGAAGCTGGATTGATCAATCGTAGAGTTGGCTGGCGCATCCACAATGCCAAAAATTACTCCCTGATCTTCCATAGGGGCAAGCTCGCGGGCGGACATTAAAAACATAGGAATGCAGGTTAAGGAGATTAACACCCAAAACACATACACCCCTGAGCGCGAGTGCAACACGCCTTCCAGTTTGCGGCTGTAATAGGCTTGAAAGCGGTCGAATATTTTGGCTAGCGGCGCTTCAATGGTTTTATGGGGTTTTAACAGCCGCGAGCCCAGCATAGGTGAAAGGGTAATGGCCACAATGGCGGAAATGGTCACTGCGCCAGCGAGGGTAATGGCAAATTCCCGGAACAGGGTGCCGGTTAAACCGCCTTGTAAACCGATGGGTACGTATACGGAAATGAGCGTAACGGTCATGGCGATAATCGGCCCGCCCAACTCCCGCGCGGCAACCAAAGCGGCTTTAAAGGGTTTTAAACCTTCTTGAATATGCCGCTCGATATTTTCCACCATCACAATAGCGTCATCCACTACCAGCCCTACGGATAACACAATGGATAAAAGGGTTAATAAATTGAGTGAGAAGCCGAATAACTTCATTAAAAAGATGGCGCCGATGAGCGAAAGTGGAATCGCCAAGACGGGAATAATGACTGAGCGGCTAAAGCCTAGGAATAAAAATATTACGCCGATAATAATCAACAGAGTTTCGGTGAGGGTGGTAAAAACTTCGTGAATAGCGGCATTAATATATTTAGTGCCGTCATAGGCCACCCGGCCATTTAAACCGGTGGGCAGATCCGCTTTAATCGCTTCCATTTCTTTGGTGACGGCGGCAATAACATCCAGGGAGTTGGCATTAGGGGCCACCCACACACCCATAAATACGGCGGTGTCGCCGGAGAAACCCACCTCAACACTGTAATCCTCCGCGCCTAATACCACATCGGCCACATCCTCTAAGCGGATCACGCCTTCTTCGGTATTTTTAATAACGAGCTTTTTAAAATCCTCGACGTTTTTTAAATCCGTATCAGCACTTAAATTCACCTGGGTGTAAGCGCCGCGGGTGGTGCCTATGGCCGCTTGCACGTTATTGGCGGCCAGGGCTTGGCGTACTTCGGCAGGAGAAATATTTAAGGCTGCCAGTTGGGCGCTTTTAAGCCAAATACGCATGGCAAACACGCGCCCACCTAATACATCCGCTTTTTGCACACCGGCAATTGCCGTTAAACGCGGTTGCACCGAGCGGGTGAGGTAATCGGTAATTTGGTTTTGATCGAGAATGGTTGAGCTGAAACTTAAATAAGCGGAGGCAAATTGTGAATCCGCCGCTTCAATCACAATGGTGGGGATTTTTGCTTCCGGCGGTAAATCGCCGCGCACCTGATTTACCTTGGCGGAAATTTCCGTCATGGCTTTGAGCGGGTCGTAATTTAAGCGCAAATGCACATTTACAGTGGACATGCTCATGGCGCTTTCAGAGGCAATATAGTCAATGCCGCCAGCTGAAGCTATGGCCCGCTCAATCGGCGTGGTGACAAAGCCGCGCACCAGCTCGGCGTTTGCACCTACATATAAAGTGGAAATTTTAATAACGGCGATATCCGAGCGCGGGTATTGCCGCACGGTCATATCCTTCCAGGATTGGATCCCGGCCAATAAAATTAGCAGGCTGACCACCAAGGCCAGCACCGGTTTACGAATAAAAATATCGGTGAAATTCATGGCGCAGCCTCAGTTATTTATCAGCAGGCTTGGGATTTAATTGGTATTCCGGCGTTGGCTGGGTGCTCTCTACCACCGCCTGGCCGTTAAATAATTTAAACGCACCTGCCGCCACTACTTTTTGTCCGGCTTTAATACCATCTAACACTTCCACAAAATCCCCGCGCTGTTCGCCGGTGCGGATAAATTGTTGGCGGGCTTTTAGGGTGTTGGGCTTTTCACCGGCTTCTACCACATAAACCGTATCGCCAAAGGGGGCATACACAATGGCGGTGCCGGGTATTGCCAAGACTTCACGGGGTTCGCTTAAGGAAACTTCAACTTTTACTCCCATGCCGGGGATCAGTTGATTGTCGGTATTTTCAAGGCTCGCCTGTACGGTGGCGTTGCGGGTGACGGGATTAATTTCGGCGCCTATGGCGCTGATGCTGGTTTTAATCAGGTGGTCTGGCCCCTTGCCCACATCCAAACTCACTGCCATGCCTTTTTTCAATTGCACGATCCAGGCTTGAGGGGCGGGGAAGTTCACCCGCACGCGGTTGCTGGCCTGCAAACTCACGATGGGGGCGCCCACTTGTAAGTCTTGCCCTAGGTCCACCTGGCGAATACCCAGGCGGCCATCAAAGGGCGCACGGAGGATTTTTTTCTGTAGGGTGGTTTTTAAGTTGTCCACATCACCCTGGGCGGATTCTTTTTGTTGGCGGGCTAGGTCCAACTCGCTTTGGGAGACGGTATTTTTTTGTTTTAACTGGCTTAAGCGCTCGAAGTTGGCCTGTGCCAGTTTTAAGCGGGCGGTGAAGGCGGCCAATTGGGCCTCTTCGTTGCCCATTTCCTGCTCGATAATCACTTCACCGGCGCGCACATATTCGCCGGATTTAAACGCAATGCGTTTGACTTTACCGGCTACCTCAGCGGATATGGTGATGCCTTCGGCGGCCTCAACCGTACCTATGGCTTTAAAAATATTCGGCCAGGCCTGTGTAGCGGCGGTGGCGCTGGTGATGGTTTCAGGGGGCTGGGTGAAACTTTGCCCCTGTTTAATCATAAAGCCGATTTGGCCACCTTTTATGCCTGCAATGATGGCCAGGATCACCAACACAGCACCTGTGCCAATCAAGATGGATTTAAGCGGGGATGTGGTTCTTGTCATAAAGCTGTCCAAACCGGGCCAAACCGGAACGTATAAAAAGAAAACCCAACCTAAAAGCCGAGCGGTACCCGCAAACAAGCGCTAAAAAAGCAGGCTGTTTAGGGGAGGGGAAGACACGAGAGGTTAGGTTGAGATTTAGGGAGGCAACGCCCCGGCGATTGTTGCACAGCAGTACACCATACCGAAAGGTTTGTTGCGCTTTATAACGTAAAAAATTGTGCCGATAACATCAGCCTGGCTCCTAGGCTCGCTGCCTCTATTCGGCTTGGGGGCAGGCGGTTTATTTTTCTGATCTTTGGCGGCAAAGGCGAGTGTAAAAGGCGTACAGGCTATTGCGCTACATCAAGCGGCCCTCTGGAGGGGCGATTATGGTACCCATCAAGTGGGCACTTATAGCCATACCTGCGGCGGCACGTCGCCTGTCCGCTGGCCTCCAACCCATATGCCCAGGCCCAATGTGCATAACTACAATGGAGTTTTTATGAGTAAACGCATTCTCGTCATTCAAGGGCATCCGGATAAAAACTCTGCCCGCTTAGGCAGTGCGCTGCTTAACGCCTATGCCGAAGGCGCCCGCGAGGCGGGGCATCAGGTGCGGCAGTTAATAGTGGCCGAGTTGGATTTTCCGCTCTTGCGCACCCAGGCGGATTGGGAAACAGGGCCGGTGCCAGCAGGGCTTATACAGGCGCAAGATGATATTTTTTGGGCGCAGCATATTGTGTTGTTTTTTCCGCTCTGGCTTGGCGATATGCCCGCCTTATTAAAAGCGTTTTTAGAGCAGGTGGCGCGGCCGGGGTTTGCGTTTACCAGTGAGGGCGATAATCCCTTTGCGCACAAAGGCCTTAAAGGCCGCTCGGCGCGGGTGGTGGTTACTATGGGGATGCCCGCCCTGGTGTATCGCTGGTATTTTCGCGCCCATAGCCTTAATTCCCTTGAGCGCAATATTTTAGGCTTTGTGGGAATCGGGCCCATTGATGAAACCCTGATTGGCATGGTGGGCGCAATGCAGCCTAAAGACAGGCAAAAATGGCTGCGCAAAATGGCGCTGCTGGGGCGGCAAGGTATTTAGTTTTTAAATAACTATGCGAGCCCTTAATGTCACCGCTGTTGCACCGCAAATCGATTCTGCCGGATGGCTAAATCCTCCTGAATTTCCCGCCCGCGCAGGAGAGGTGAGTAAAATGTGTTGAATAGTTACGTTGAATAATTGCGTCGATTTTAGGGTTCATTGGCTGGCAGGTTTAATTGTTTTATTAACCGCAGCGCAAAAAATACCAACAGCGCCACTGTACCTGTGAGGGCGAGCCAAAATAACCACTGCCGCCAATTGGGGTTATTGGGGCTATTGTGAAGGGCGGCCGCCTGGGCTTGGGGGCGGGTTTTAGGGCTTAATTGGCCGCTTATCCACTGCGCCTTGCTCCCTTGTTGGCTGTGTTTGGCCAGCAGCTCGTGAAATACTTGCGCCCGATTAACACTGCCATTGTCATCACTGAGCCCCAGTACAAATGGCGGTGCGTTATTGGCGATAAATTGCAGTTGCGTTGGGTGCCAACTGAATAGTAATTCCGGCGCATCGATGGCTTGCTGCGCGGCAAATTCCAAACGCCAGAACTGTGCCCGGTTGCCGCCGAGTTTAATCGGCGCGCTGGTTTGCCATTCCTCGCCCATTTGGGTGTTAAACCAAATACCTTGGTAAATTAATTCCCATTGGCCGCGGGCTTCTGTGCGGGATAAAACCCGCAGGCGATCGGCGTAGGTTTGCATGCCTAAATTAAGGGCTAAAAACTCCGCCGGGGTGGATTCATCGCGGCTAAATTCAAATGCCCGCACCGGGTAAGCAGCGCCCTGGGAGGAGGGGCGATACAGGCTGGTTTGTTCTTTTGCGAGTGTGCCCGCCAGACTCCAGTGCTCCTGCGGCAATTCCTGCGGGGGCGCACTGTAGAGCCTCTCTTCGGCACTAATCTTTTGAATATGCAATTGCTCAGCGCCGCGCATAAGGCTTAAGCGCAAATAGGCAAAGGCCTGTTTGGCAATGGATACTGGAATACGGTTGTGAATAAGGCTCTGCTCTTGCTCCTGTACTTGCACTAAACTAGCCTGGGTGAGTTTTTGCCAATCCTGCAAATTATTGCTGGCATCAACCTGCACCTGCAGAAAACTATTTTGTGTCTTATTGTCCCAATCAATAATTAATGCATTGATGCCCTGCTCTAAGTTGCGCAGGTCGATTAAATAAAAATCGGGTGTATTAGTGCTGAGGGTGTCCTGTGTTTCTATGTGTTGAGAAATCTGCTTGGAGCCATAGTTAAGCACTTGATTCTGGGTGCTCAACACCTGCCGCAGGGCCTGGGTGGATGTTTCTGCAGGTACCGCAAAAAATGCCAGTTGCTGGCTGCGAATCTGCACGCTCGGCTCTGTATTGTTAGGGCTTGGCGCACTCATAATACTGGGCAGTGAGTTTTGCTTGCCATCGAGCACAACAAACGCTGCATCGCTAGGCGGATTAAATTGATACACCTGATGTGTCAGCGGCACTTGAATAAAAGTGCCTGGCTCGGCGTTAATCTGAAATAGGGGCGTTGTGCCCGCCTGCGCTGTGATTGCGCTAAACAATAAAAAAAGTGCACACAAACCAGGGGGCCGGGTGATTTTATTCATGGTTGGGCGCCTGTGTGCGTTTGGCCGGAATCGGCGATAAATAGCCAATCAATAGCATTAAAGCGCCCACCACCATAAACGAAATAATCCCCGCCAGAGTGCCAGAACCGCTTAAATCTTTGGCGGCTAATTTAATCACTACCACCGCTAATAGGCCGGCCCCGAGTATCCACAGTTGCCGCTGTTGCCAGCGGCGGGACAGGTTCATTACCAGTAAAGCGCAGGCCGTCCATAAAATGGAAAGGGCCATTTGCACCGGCAGGGCCTGCCACAGGGCGCTTAATTCATAGGGAATTTGTTGGTAATGGCCCACAGCCCGCAGCACCACAACATTAATCCAAATAAACCCTAATAGGCCTAAAAAAACCGCTTGCACAGCGCGGGCGCTAAAGCCTAGGGCGGCTAAAAATTCCTCTTTAGCTGCGTAGGCAAATACTAAAATCACCGCGCACTGGGCTAAATCAAGCGGGTTTAACAGTGGCACATAATTGGCGGCGGCCGCACCGGTTTTGTGGCAGGCGGCTATAAACCACAGCGTGGCCAGTAAGAATAAGGGCGCCGGTACCCAATTTTTATAGGCCTCTTCATAGGCATTAAATGGCCAGAATACTCGCTTGGCTGCTGTCAGCAGGGCCACTATGGGCAGGCTTATGGCTGCGAACCAAATAAGCGCCGCGCCTGTGCCATGTAAGTGTACATGCTGTTGTTGCCAGGCGATTTCCCAAAAAATTAGCCCAAATAACCACCAGGCGGTGAATACATGCCAGGTGGTTAAGCCAACATTTTGCTGTTTTTGTGCGGCCACATCAGATGCCTGCTGCAGCCATAAAAACCGGTAGCCAACGGCGAGGGCAAGAATAATCGCCAGACTATTAAAACCCTGGGCTGGATGCAGTTCGGAGCTGTCGATAATAAATTGTTGTACGCAGAACAGAATTAAAAACGGCAGCAGGGCAAATACACACCGGTTTAATTGTGGCCAGGTGAGTTTTAATCCCAGTTGTACCATCACCTGGGCACTTAACGCCGCAAAAATAATAATCCCTGCAAAATGCTGCGCGCTAGGGGTGTGGGCGCGCAGTTCAATAATGCCCGCCACCATCCACCACAGAGTGCCGAACATTAACGCAAGGCTGGCGACCATTAATTCCAACGCCTTCACGCGCGTGCGATAAATATGCAGTAAATAAGCAGTCGTAAAACTGCTGACCGCTAATAACACCAGCGCGAGAAAATCGCCGCGGATAATAGGCACATCCCCTGTGTGTACACCGTTAATTGCCACGAGGGAAAATGCCGCCGCAGCCTGTAATAAATAACCTGCACTGCGCGGCCGCAGGCGCTCCTGCCGCAATCCCACCCAAATTAATCCGCAGGCCTCCAGCGCCCAGCTAATGCCCGTCCAACTGGCGTCTAAGGCAAGGGGAATGGCGAGGGTGGCAAAGCCAATGCCGAGGGCTAAAAAGGCTTCAATTAATACCCGTTGGCTGCTTTTATACTGGCGGGCAAGGCCGTAGGCGAGGGCGATATAAATAACGGCGAGGGCCAATGCACTTAAGGCGAGGCCGTATTGGGTGTGTTTTAACAGGGCCGTTTGTAAGCCAAAGGCAATCAGCGGCAGGCCAAATACCAAGGAGCCATCGACCAGGCCTTTAAGGTTGGCCGGTTGTTTAAGGGAAAATAAAATCGCCACCGTTAAATACAACACAAAAAACGCCGCTAAAAAGGGCTGGGTGCTGGCGTACACTTCCGGTGAATATTTTAAAACGCCCCACAGGCTGGTAATCACAAAGGTAAACATAAAACCCACCCAATTGAGTAGGCGCCAGGTTTTATACAGCGCAATGGCTAAAATGCCCAGGTTTAAAATTAAATAAAAACTAAATAAGCCTACATGGCTGCCACTGCCGCTGGAGGTGAGAATCGGGGCGAGAAATCCGCCTGCGGTGGCTAAAATGGCCAGTACTTGGGCATTTTGTACTAGCGCCAGGGCAACCCCTAACATCACCACAGCAAACAATAAACCAAAGGCTCCAGCTAAAGGTATTAGGCCGTAGAGTTTGGCGGCGGCAAACAGCGTTAAATAAATAACCGCAATACCGCCGCCTTGTAATACCAAACCATAACCGCCGGCGCGGGCGCGGGTTTTCCAGCCCAGAATTAATAAGGCCGCCGCAATAACAATTACAGCGGTTAAGCGCAATTCAATCGGCAATAAACCCTGCCCGGCAGCATATTTAACTAAAAAACTCACACCCAAAAACAACACCACCATGCCCACCCGCACAATAGGATTGCCCTGGGTAAAAAAACTCGCCAGGCTAGCCACTGATCGCGCAATACCATTAGGTGTGCGCGGCGCAGAAGCAGTGATTGGGGGGCGGGGTTTGGTGGGGGTAGCCTGAGTTTGTTGCGAGGCGATCTGAGGCGGCGCGCTCGCCTGCAGGGGCTGCCTTTGCGGTAATTCTCGTAATTCCGGTGGCGCTGAGCCTAGGCTTTCATTGATGACCTCGGCCAGAGGTTTTTTAGGCGCAACTACAACGGGCGGCGTTTCTTGTACTTCTTGCGGCGGGTTTTTGGCCTGGGGTGATAGTTGGTGTTTAAGTTTTAATAATTCCTGGCTGAGGTTCTTAACCTGCGCATCTAAACTGTTGAGCCTGCTCAGCAGGTAAAACAGCCAAGCGATAATACCGATGAGCACAATAATCATTGTGAAGATCCTGATGGGAGAGTGAACGCGGCGCCGGAGCTAAGCGGAGTTGATTATAGTGGAATCTGATTTGGCCTATAGGAATGGATTCCACCCCGCCGGGTTATAAACCTCCACAAAAAGCCCGTCGGGCTAATAAATGCAGCTTACCGCCGCTTTACCCTCGGCTCACCATTAGGGGAATTATTGCGGGCAAGGGGCGGCTGTCTCATGGGCGCGGTTAAACGACGGGCTATCAGGAGGGGGCGCAGGGGAGGGTCTAAACCTGCATAAATGGGCGGGCGGTTGAATGTGCGGCGGTTTTTGGTAGGTGTTAGGTGGGCTGTGTGTCGGCGTTTTTGCTTATGGTGGGGCGTTTTGCCATCGGGCAGCAGGTGTAATTAAGCGTGATAAGCTGCAGTGATGCAGGTAAACACTGATTTTATTTTGCCTGCGCGCCGCTTAATATATTTGTCACCGGATTAAAACGCCTATGAAACAAATAACGCTGTTGTGTGCCCTGTTTTGCGCCCTGGCCCTTAGCGCCTGTGGTAAGTCTGGCGGCAGCCCCAGCGGCAGTAGTTCATCCAGTAGTTCCTCGAGCAGTTCATCCAGCAGTGGGGTGCCTTACACCTATTTAGGCAGTGTGCAGAAAAATCTGGCCATTACCTCAGCGATTACCGGCATTACCTATCCGTACCATGTGTATTTGCCCTATAACTACGCTATTTCCGCTAAAAACTATCCGATTATTTATGGCACCGATGCGCAGTGGGTATTCAACCACTTTTCGCAAACCCTGGATGCGCGCAATAAAGACGTTATTTTTATCGGTATTGAAGAGGGGCCGCTCAACTCCAACCGGCGCTTTAGCGATTTTTTAGGGCCGGGTGTGAACGACTATATGCGCTTTTTTAAAACTGAATTCGCGCCTTTAATGGAGAGTACCTACCGCTTTAATCATGAACGCACGTTTATAGGCACATCCCTGGGCGGTCTGTTAGGTAGCACTTTATTGACCCGCGAGCCGATTGAGGAGCCCTATTTTAAAAATTATATGTTGTTTGACGGTTCATTTTTTGCCATTGATGTGGCGGGCATTAACGATGAGCTCAGCCGCTATAACGCCAGCAAAAAAATGAATATTACCCTGATTTTAACCAGTGCTAATCCGGGTAATGAGGAGTCGGTCAATGGCTTGCAAGAGCGCTATACGGCCCGCGCCTATGAAGGTCTGACTATTTACCGCCGCTCGTTTGCCATTCCCCACAACGACGTGGCCAATCCATCTTTTGATGACACGATCGATCTACTCTATTAAGCAATTTGTAACTATTGAGCACTAAAAATCAAAAATTATCTTAAGGAACCTCTGAAAAATGTAGGCGGCGAAGCACTAGCTAGGCGAATTTGGC
>DAOQGS010000029.1:0-13973 GCA_035338675.1 Cellvibrionaceae bacterium | reverse complement strand
GAGCAATTGCCGAGTTTACACGCAGTAAATGAGCATTTTTTTGCCAAATTCAACGTGGCTAGGGCGAGTGAGGTAATTTTTCAGAGGTTCCCTAAACCTTGCGCAGCATTGCCAATACCGGCTCCACCGCAGGCAATAGCCCCCGCCAGAGGAAAAACGCCTCCGCCGCCTGGCCCACCAACATACCCAAGCCATCGGCTAAAGCCACCGCGCCCTGCTCCGCTGCGAGGGTTAAAAACGGCGTGCGGCTGGGGCCGTAGACCATATCGTAGGCGCGGCTGTGGGGGCCCCAGATGCGGCTGGGAAGCTCAGGCATTTCGCCATGCAAGCCTGCCGATATGCCATTGATGATGATATCGAAGGGGCCGCTCAGGTCTTCAAGGCTGCTGGCCATAAGCGGGTTATTGCCAAACTGGGTCACCAATTGGGCCACCTTTGAGGGGGTGCGGTTGGCGATGGTGATGCTCACCGGGTTCTCCGCCAGCAGCGGCCCAATCACACCCCGCGCGGCGCCGCCTGCGCCCAAGAGGAGAATCTTCTTGTGGGCTAAGACCCAGCCTAAGCGTTTTAAATCGGCCACTAGGCCTGCGCCATCGGTGTTATCGCCGAGAATCTGCCCGTTTTCCAGCCGTTTGAGTGTGTTCACCGCCCCGGCCTGCTGGGCCCGCACCGTGTGCTGCTGGGCAAAGGCATAGGCGTCTTCTTTAAAGGGTACGGTGACATTCAAACCCGCACCGCCACTACTAAAAAACGCCTGGGCCTCTGCAGCAAAACCACCCAAAGGCCAGAGCAGTTTTTCATACACCATCGTCTGCTGAGTTTGCGCGGCAAATGCGCTGTGAATCTGCGGGGATTTGGAGTGGGCGATGGGGTTGCCCACCACCGCGTAACGATCGGGTTTTCTCTGTGTTGGCATGGTTACACCCAGTCGCGGGCCATCAAATAGCGCTCATAGAGCGCCGCTTCCGCCGTGCCGGGCGCAGGCGTCCAGTTGTATTCCCAACGCACCAGAGGCGGCAGGGACATAAGGATGGATTCGGTGCGGCCGCCGGTTTGCAGGCCGAATAGAGTGCCCCGGTCGTACACCAGGTTAAACTCCACGTAACGGCCCCGGCGGTAGAGTTGAAATTGTTTCTCCCGCTCGCCAAAGGGCAGGTCTTTGCGGCGCTCGATGATGGGCACATAGGCCTGGCAATAACTGTCTCCCACCGCCTGCATAAAGGCGAAACTGCGCTCAAAGCCCCAGGCGTTAAGATCATCAAAGAACAAACCGCCTACACCGCGCGGCTCGTTGCGGTGTTTCAAAAAGAAGTATTCATCGCACCATTTTTTGTAATCGGCATATACCGAATCGCCAAACGGCGCGCAGGCATCGCGGGCGGTTTGGTGCCAGTGTTGGCAGTCTTCGTCAAAGCCGTAATAAGGGGTGAGGTCGTAACCGCCGCCAAACCACCACACCGGCTCGGCGCCGTCCTTTTCAGCGATAAAAAAACGCACATTGGCATGGCTGGTGGGCACATAAGGGTTATTGGGGTGAATCACCAAAGACACCCCCATGGCTTCAAAACGACGACCCGCCAACTCCGGCCGGTGGGCGGTGGCCGAGGCGGGCATTTGGCTGCCGGTAACATGGGAGAAATTCACCCCGCCTTTTTCGATGATGGTGCCATCCGTTAACACCCGCGAGCGGCCACCGCCACCCTCCGGCCGCTGCCAGCTGTCTTCCACAAAACTGCCTGCGCCATCGGCGGCGGCCAACTGCGCGCAAATGCGCTCTTGCAGCCCTAACAAATAGTTTTTTACCGCGTGTTTATCCGGTGCTTGCATGCGTGTCCCCTAGGGCGCCTTTTTAAAATAATCGAATGAGGCCAGTGGCCTGTGCGGCCGCGATAAGTTCCGGCCCTTAACCCGGCCTAACAATTTGGCCGCTGATTAGATCACGAATCTGACTGGGGTTGTTTGATCTACCTACTGCCCCGCAACAGTAGTGCACCTGACTGCCAAAATACACGCGGCTGCGCAGGGCCGTGCGGGCGGGGGTAAGGCCCTGTGGGTTGGCGGAGGTAGATACTAAGGGGCCGCCGAGGGCCGCTGACAGAGCGCCGATAATGGGGTGGTCGCTCACCCGGATGGCCACCGATGGGTGGCGGCCGCTGATCCAGGCGGGTACTAAATTGTGGTGAGGCACTAACCAGGTGTTGGGGCCTGGCCAGGTGGCCTGCATGGTTTGGCGCTGCTCAGTGCTACAGCGCTCAAGCAAAAAATCAAAATGGGATAGGGTGCCGCTCACCAGAATCAAGCCCTTGTGCACCGGGCGCTGTTTGAGGGCCAGCAGGCGGGCAACGGCGGTTTCATCATCTAAACAACAACCCAAGCCCCACACGGCTTCGGTGGGATAGGCCAACACACCGCCCACCAGCAGATGGCGCACAGCCTGTTGAATACGGGGATGATAAGAGGCGGGCAATAGGCTCAAGCAGCAGACCTTAATACGCAGTGGGCAGACGCAAGCCCAGGCCAGTAGCGCCTGAGGGCGGCAACACAGGGCTGGGAGTTGAAGGTGCGCCAACTTACTGCAGCTGATTTAGATCAGCAAGGGGGGCCTTAATGAGGTGGGCGCCATGCGGGTGTAACCGCCGTTAAAACTGCTGGCCAGGCCTTTAAGCTCCAGGGTGAGCAGGCTGGTTAACAAATCCCCAATCGGCAGCCCCGTACGCTCGCCCAGTTCATCTAGGGTGGCCGGGCTAAAGTCCAGCTGGGCCAACACCACCGACTCCAACGGGTTTTCGATCAGCTCCCCCCGCTCCATCAGGGTCAGGCCCGATGGGGCGTCAGACAGCGGGCGCGAGGGCAAGCCCAACTCCTGCCATTTCAAACTTAAATAACCCTCCAGATGGGCAAAAATATCGTCCACCGACTCGGTTAACACGGCGCCCTCTTTAATGAGGGCGTGGCAGCCCCGGCATAAGGGGTTGTGAATGGAGCCGGGAATGGCGAACACCTCACGGTTGTGTTGCAGGGCGTAACGGGCGGTAATTAATGAGCCGCTTTTGACCGCCGCCTCCACCACTAATACACCGGCACTTAAACCGCTGATAATGCGGTTGCGCTGGGGGAAAAAAGCCGCCTGAGGGGCGGTGCCGATGGGAAATTCGGTAATCAGGGCACCGCCTGCGGCCACTATGCGCTCCGCCAGGGCCTGATTGCGGCGCGGGTAGACTTGGTCGATGCCAGTGGCCATTACGGCGATGGTCATGCCCTCGGCCGCCAGGGCACCCTCATGGGCGGCTTGATCTATACCGAGGGCTAGGCCGCTGGTGATGGCCAGGCCGCCAGCGGCCAGATGCTGGGCAAACTCGCGGGCGATGCTTACGCCACTGGGGCTGGGACTGCGGCTGCCCACCATGGCCAGCTGGGGCAATGCGAGCGCTTGGGGGCGACCCTTAAGATAGATAAGCGCGGGGGCCTTGGGGATTTCCCGCAATACAGCCGGGTACAGGTCGCTGTTGATGGAGATGAGCTGCACCTGCTCCCGCTGGCACCAATCCAAAGCCCTATTCACCCGCTCGGTTAAACGGCTGCCGTGGGGGTTGCGGCGGTGCTCCAAGAGCTCAGCAATGGCCGCTTCAGACAACAGCTTGTGCAGTTTTTCCGGGTTGGCTTCCAGGGCATACTCAAGGCTTGGAAATGCTTTGAGCAGCAGCCAATAGGTATTAGTGGTGGTATTAGGAAGGTGCTGCAACATCAGCAGCGCGCGCTCCATCTGCATAGAAATCCCTCGCAGGCAGTCAAAAACGCGACCTTAACGGGTTAACTCGCGCGGGTAAAGTCTTGCAGCCTCGCGGGCGACGGATGGATGCTCGGGTATTTTTGAGCCGGAAATTTACCTCGGCAATAAAAAACCCCGCCGAAGCGGGGTTTTTTATTTAAGGGTTGTGCACCTTGTCGGACACCGATAGGGGCCGCTCGGCCTCCAAGATGAGCCCAAGGCTCAGCTTTTCAAAGGTTTTGAACACCATCACCAAGCCTGCGCGCTCGTCCGGTAGGGTGACCCTATCGCCGCGCTGGCTGTCGCGCACTGTGGCGCCGCGCTTAAACACCGCTAGCACATTGCCCACCGCCAAGCCTTCACGTACACCGCGGTTGAGCAGTACCACGTTCATTTTACCCACTTGGGTTACTCCGCCCTCTACAAAAATAATTTCGCCGTCGATCTCGCTGGCGGGGGCGGAGGGTACGAAGTTGGAGTCAATGCCCTGGCCGTCATCCACCAACAGGCGGTCGTTGATGCGGATTTCCTCCTGGCTGCGGGTGGACAGCAGGGTGGCGATATCGCCATCCAGAGCGCGCATTTTGGCGCCGCCGATATTGGCCGCATAGACACCCAACAGCTCGCGGGTTTTGGGGTCTTTAAAGGTTTGCCCCTCCCGGTAAATACCATAGGCGCTGACATCTGGGTCAAAGGTGCCGCGAGCGTAAACCTTGTCGCCCTTACCGGACAACAGATGCTCAGACTCACCGGATACCACATAGGGGGCTTTTTTCAGCTCATCCGGAGAGACTATGCGGGCTTTAGATAAGAAGCTGGCGATACGATCCAGGGGAATAGTGGCGATGGCAGCGTTTTGATCCAACACATGGGCTTGTGGAGAGAGCTTTTTGATGCCGCGATCCAGGGTTAAACGCGGCTTGCCGTCGATGTACACCAGCTTGATGACATCGCCGGGGTAAATTAAGTGGGGGTTGGAGATTTGCGGGTTCACATGCCAGATTTCGGGCCACATCCAGGCGTTTTGTAAAAAGCGGCCAGAGATATCCCACAGGGTATCGCCCTTGACGACCGTGTAGGTGTCGGGCACATCGCTGCGCAGCTTGGGCGATTCGGCCCACAGGTGGCCCGATAAGAGGCAGGCAGCAATTAAGCCCAAGTAGCGTTTTTTCATAGGAATGGTCCTGTACCAGTAGGCCAATGGATGTTGTTCGTTATAATAGCCCAACCACCGCCAGGCGCGTGGACAGAACCCTGCAAACCCGCGATATTCATTCAATGGTAGCAGCGCAACTCACCTTTTTACCAGACGTTTGTCACAAAGGCCAATGGCACAATTACCCATACTAAAGTTTCCCGACCCCAGGCTGCGCACTAAAGCTAAGCCTGTTGCCCAAGTGGACGCCCGCGTGCGCAGGATCATCGACGACATGCTTGAAACCATGTACGCCGCCCCTGGTGTGGGCTTAGCCGCCACCCAGGTGAATATCCACGAGCAGATCATTGTGATTGATGTATCGGAAAACAAAGACCAACCCCTGGTGTTTATCAACCCGCGCATCGAAACCCTAGACTCAGCCCTGCTGGGCTATGAAGAGGGCTGCTTGAGTGTGCCGGGCTTTTACGAGACGGTTGAGCGGCCAGAACACATCAAAGTGCACGCCCTCGACCGCGACGGCAAGGCATTTGAGATGGTGCCCAGCGGCTTGTTAGCCGTGTGCATCCAACACGAAATGGATCATTTAAGCGGCAAGTTATTTGTGGATTACCTCTCTTCCCTTAAGCGCAATCGCATCCGGGCGAAGTTAGAAAAACAACAAAAAGCCCCTTAATTCGCCCCTTCAGGATCAGCCATGCCCCCTGCCCCCCTTAAGATCATTTTTGCCGGCACCCCTGTATTCGCCGCTCTCCACCTGGAGGCGCTACTGGGCAGTTGCCACGAGGTGGTGGCGGTCTACACCCAGCCGGATCGCCCGGCCGGGCGCGGCAAACAGCTGCAGGCTAGCCCGGTGAAGAGCCTCGCCCTGCAACACCAGCTGCCGGTTTGCCAGGTGAGCAGCCTTAAAACCCCCGAGGCTCAAGCGGAACTTGCCCACTGGGGAGCGGATATTATGGTGGTGGTGGCCTATGGGCTGCTGCTGCCCCAAGCGGTGCTGGATACCCCAAGGCTCGGCTGCATCAATGTACACGCCAGCCTTTTACCCCGCTGGCGGGGGGCGGCGCCCATCCAGCGAGCTATCGAAGCAGGCGATGCCAGCACTGGCATCACCATTATGCAAATGGATGCAGGGCTTGATACCGGCCCCATGCTCGCCATCACCCCCTGCCCAATTCTGCCCACTGACACCGCAACTGATCTGCACGATCGCTTGGGAAGCCTAGGGCCTGCGGCCCTGCTTAGCGCCCTGGATGATTTGGCCTGTGGCAGAGCCGCCCCCCAAGCGCAGCCAAGCGAAGGCGTTACCTACGCCCACAAACTCACCAAAGAAGAAGCCGCCATCGATTGGACTTTAGATGCGCAGCTTATTGAGCGCCGGGTGCGGGCCTTTAACCCCGCCCCAGTGGCTTATTTTCACCTAGGCCAGGAGCGGGTGCGGGTGTTAGGCGCCCTATTGGAAAACGGCCTGAGCGGCGTACCCGGTGAAATCATGCGCCTGGACGCCAGCGGCTTGTATGTAGCCTGCGGCAGTGGCGGCCTGCGCATCGAGACATTGCAGTTGCCCGGCAAAAACCCCGTAGCAGTGAAGGCACTGATCAACGGCAGCCATCCATTCGCCCTCAATCAGGTACTGCAATGAAGCGCCCTGCCCTGCCCCAGGATGTGCGCGCCCTGGCGGCTCTAGCCCTGCACGAGGTCTTCGACCAAGGCCGCTCCTTAAGCCAGGTGTTGCCTGAATACAGCCAAGCCTGCCCGGAGCGGGACCGGGGGCTGTTAAAAGAACTCTGCTTTGGCAGCCTGCGCTACGCCACCACCTATTTACTGGTACTGCAGGAGCTGATCCCCACACCCTTAAAACGCAAAGACGGCGATGTGCAAGCCCTGTTATTGATGGGCCTGTACCAGCTTGAACACACCCGCATCCCCGACCATGCCGCCCTTTCCGCCACTGTGGAAGCCAGCCGCCTGCTGCATAAAGACTGGGCCGCAGGCTTCATCAACGGCGTGTTGCGGCGCTATCAGCGCGAGCGCGAGCTACTGGCAGAAAAATTCGCCAAGAACCCCAACTACCGCTACGCCCACCCCCAATGGCTGCTCGATCGCATCCGCTCGGCCTGGCCCGACCATTGGCAGGAGGTGCTTGAGGCCAACAACCAACACCCGCCCATGACCCTGCGGGTAAACAGCCAAAAAACCGACCGCGCCACCTACCTGGCAAAACTTGCCGCCGCAGAGATCGACGCCAGCCCCTGCGCTTATAGCCCTGTGGGCATTACCCTAGCAGAGGCATTGCCCGTGGAAGCCCTACCGGGTTTTAGCGAGGGTGAAATTAGCGTGCAGGACGAGGCGGCCCAATTGGCGGCCTACTTAGTTGCGCCCAAGGCCGGTGAGCGCCTGTTGGATGCCTGCTGCGCCCCCGGCGGCAAAACCTGTCATTTGCTGGAAATTGCCCCCGCAGCGGATCTTTTAGCTATAGATATAGACCCCACACGCCTGCAGCGGGTGACAGAAAATCTCGATCGCTTAGGGCTAGAAGCGCAGCTTAAGGCCTGGGACTTAACGGACGTAAACGGCTGGTGGGATGGCCGTGAGTTTGACGCCATTTTGCTGGATGCCGCCTGCTCCGCCACCGGCGTGGTGCGCCGCCACCCGGATATCAAACACTTGCGCCGCGCCAGCGACCTTGCGCCCCTGGCCAAACTGCAACAGCGCCTGTTGAAAGCCCTCTGGCAAACCCTCAAGCCCGGCGGCCGTTTGGTGTACGCCACCTGCTCGGTGCTGCCCGATGAAAACAGCAAACAGGTGCAGGAATTTTTGCGCCTGCAACCGGACGCCGAGCATAGTGAGTTGGCGGTTGACTGGGGCATACCCCAAGCGTTTGGGCGGCAACTGCTGCCCCAAGCGGGCGGCCAGGATGGTTTTTATTACGCGGTTCTGCACAAGGCAGAGCGCAGCAATGGCAGTTAAGCTATGAAAATTATCATCCTCGGCGCAGGCCAAGTGGGCGGCACCCTTGCGGCCAACCTGGCCAGTGAATCCAACGACATTACCGTGGTGGATCGCAATGAAACCCACCTGCGGGAGCTGCGCGACAGCCTGGATATAGGCACGGTGTTCGGCCACGCCTCCCACCCGGACGTGTTGCTGCGGGCGGGCATTGAGGATGCCGACATGCTGATCGCCGTCACCAGCGACGATGAGATCAATATGGTGGCCTGCCAGATCGCCCATAACCTGTTTAACACCCCCACCAAAATCGCCCGGGTGCGCTCCCAGGAGTATGTCAGCTACCCCGGCCTGTTCGGCAAAAATGCCTTCCCGGTGGATGTAATCATCAGCCCAGAACAACTGGTGAGCGATTATATTCACCGCTTAGTGGAGCAACCCGGCGCCCTGCAGGTGCTGGATTTTGCCCAAGGGTTAGTGCAGCTGGTAGCCGTGCGGGCCTACTACGGCGGGCCGCTGGTGGGGCAGGAGCTGAGGTTTATCCGCAAACACATGCCCAATGTGGACACCCGGGTCGCCGCTGTGTACCGCCGCAACCGGCCCATCACTCCCCAGGGCAACACGGTGATTGAAGCTGACGATGAAGTGTTTTTTATCGCCGCTAAAGAAGATATTCGCGCGGTGATGAGTGAGCTGCGCAGGCTTGAGCGCCCCTACAAACGCATAGTGATCGCAGGCGGCGGCAATATAGGCATGAACCTAGCGCTGAAACTGGAAACCCGCTACGCGGTGAAGGTGATTGAATTTAACCGCACCCGCGCCACCTTTTTATCGGAAAAACTCGAACACGCCATAGTGCTCAACGGCAGCGCCTCGGACCAAAATCTGTTGGTAGAGGAAAACATCGAAGACTCGGACGTGTTTTTGGCCGTCACCAACTCCGATGAAGCCAATATCATGGCCTCCATGCTGGCCAAACGCCTAGGCGCCCGCAAAGTGCTTACGCTGATTTCCAACCCCGCTTATGTGGATTTAGTGCAGGGCGGCGAGATCGACATCGCCATCTCCCCCCAACAGGCCACCATCGGCAGCCTGCTCACCCACGTGCGGCGCGGCGACATAGTCAACGTACACTCCCTGCGCCGGGGCGCCGCCGAGGCCATTGAGGTCATCGCCCACGGCGACAGCAAATCCTCCAAGGTGGTAGGCAAAAATATCGAGGATATAGACCTGCCCGAAGGCGCCACCATAGGCGCCATAGTGCGCAAACAAAAAAATGCCCAGGGCGCGGACATCGGCCACGAAGTATTAATCGCCCACGATAGAACCCGCGTGGAGTCCGGCGACCATGTCATAGTATTTTTAGTGGATAAGCGCTACACGCGGGATATTGAGCGCTTATTCCAGGTGGGGTTTTCGTTTTTCTAAGCCCAAGCAATTGCAGGCCAATAACCCGTGCGCAAGGCTTTTGCGCGCCCTAGCTCGTCAACAAGGTCCTTTTGACATTTTGAAATAATCCGTATCATCACTGCCACACCGCGAATTAATTATCCGAAAAACGCTCTAGCCGCTGCTTTAATGGCCTTTACTCAATCTCCCGGCAATCATTAGGAATATCCAGCGGCGGCAGTTTGTAGGGCCGCGCTTGTTTGATCAGCAATTGCCGCTCTTCACCTAAGAATTTAAATTCCGTTTCTATAGTAAACCAGCGATCCTGCCCGTTGGGATCGAGCAGCGCGCGAAAGTGGCGCTGGATTGCATCCAGGCTACAGGCTAAAGCGCGATTTTCCGTTGGGGTAATTACCCGCTGATTAGGCAGCAAACTGCTGTAACTTTGGTAGGTTAATGTAGGGGTGCGCGGCGGCCATTGGTAAATTAATTCTTCTGTTACCACACCGGGGGCAGGATTAGTCACGCTCGCTTCACCGGCCTGGATATTAAAATAATATTGATCCGTGCGGGTCACATCCAACACATTGCGCCCCACCGCCACACCATTGGCGCGCTCATCGGGAAAGGAGCGGTGCACCAGCACCGCCATGGCCACTTGGCTCTGTTCCACATGGGAATTTTCCCGCTCTTCATACGCGCGTAAATTCCACAGGCTCGCCCAGACAGTGCGCAGGGCAATTTCCACCGATTCATCCGGTTTGTCTAATTTGGCGCTGAGGGATTCGTATAACCCCGCGCCATTAAATTCCGCTAAATCTTCCGTGTTACTACTGCTGCGAAAACGCAGGGTCTTTTTGCCAAAACGCGCTTTGGCCCAGCTATTAATTTGCGCCAGCAGTGCAGGATCAACCGGTGATTGCAGAATTTTTTCTTGCACCTGGGCAAGGGCCGCTTTGCGATAGGTTAAATCGGTTTGAAATTGCCGGTCTGCTAAATATTGGTTGAGCAGCGTCTGCGCGCCGCTGGTGCGCATATGATCCAAATAAAACGCCATGGGCACGGCAAAGGCACCTTCAGGCAGGGCAAATGCGGCACCTTCTGCACACTGACTATTGCGCTGATCGACTTTAAATAATTCCGCCATTTGCGCAGCCTTGGCACCTATGCGCGGTAAATCCGCGAAACTGGCATTTTTTAAATCCAGCAACGAATTAAATTGGCTATCCAAACGGGGAATTAATTTAGGCGTTGCGGCAACGCGGCTATCCCAAAAGGCTTCGGCTTCTTCAAGGCTCGCCGGGCGCAGGGTGTATCCGCCGTCGTTTACCTCCAGGCGCACCAGCGTGCCAATTAATTGTTTAATAGCCGGCGTTTGACTCGCCTTGGGTAGGGCCATATTCGGTGTTTTACGGCTCTGGCTTAAAATATTTACGTGGGCAAGCGGTGTTTGAAAAGTTTCGGTAATTAAGCCGCCGACAAAATCTATGTCATTGGGCACATCATCGGTAATCACAATGGTGCGCAGCCCAAGGCTTGCCGAGGTTAATTCGGTGGTGGGAATAATTTTTAGGGTGCCATAGGCCACACCCGGCGCAAGGCCCTGGAAAACTAAATTGGCAAACGGCGCTTGGGGGCCAACTATCGGTAAGGTGCCTTCAATAGCGCGGGCGCGCTCAACCTGTGGGTTATCCTGGGGCCTTAGGGACCAATTAAATGGATTGGCAGTGGCGGCGGTGACGGCGTAGAACGCAGCGCGCATTTGCGCGGCGGTAATTTCATCGCCAAAGGTAAATTCCACATTGGCTAATTGGGCGTTGGGGTAAAAACTTAAGGTGCCTAAATGGTAGCGGCGCGTAGTGTTATTAAAATAATTCTCCACTGAAAAGCGCGCCCAGCCGTTCATAAATAAGCGGTAGTCTTCATTCTCACAGCGGTTAAGGCGGGTATCGCCGTCAATAATTTCCCGCACAAACGTATAGTGCAGGGGCCACTCCCGGGAACCTAAAAAATGCACGGCGTTTTGCCGCTGTAAATCCAACACAAATTTAACTGACTGAATTTGATTTAACCCACTGCCTGCCGCCAGCGCGGCAAAATCACCGGGGGTGTAAAGCCCGCGGCTGCGATTACCGATGGGGCGCTGCTGGGTTTCGGCGCAGGCGCCATCTTGGTTGGGGGTTGGGTTATCACAAAAACGCAGGCGGTAAGGATAATGCTCCTGGCGCGCCAAAGCGTGGTTGAGGGGCCAGTGCATAAACGGCACTTGGTCCACAGGGCTTTGTGTGTTGCGGTCGTATAACACGGCAACACCTTCATTAAAGGCTTGCTGAGCAATTGCCTGCACCTGGTCGCCGTCTATAGGAATAGTGGCAATTGCGCCGGGGGCAAGGCTAAGGGCGGGCAGGGGCACGCTGTGGTGGTGATTAAAACCCGGCAGGGGCGCATTCGGCGGGTACGCGGTGAGAATTAATTTAAATTGAGTTAAATCCACGAACTGTTGGCTGAAATTTTTCACCTCAATAAATTGAGCGGGTAATAGTGCTAATTCATTAATACCCAAACTCGGCGGCGTAAGACTCGGCCACTGGGCGGTATCAAATGGCTTAAACACCACCGACTCGGTAAGCCCAGGGTGGCTGACGGATTGGCAGGCGGTGCCATTACTGCGATTGGGTGTGGCGTAGCGGCAAATAGCAAACGCCCCTTTGCCAGACGGGAAACGGCTGTAGGAATCGTTAATGCCCAGTGCCGGGATTTTTACCTGCTGATAAGACTCACCGAGTTTATTGCGCAGCGTCAGGGTTTCCCCTTGTGCGCTTAATTTAAACGGCAAATGGTAGCTGCCGAGTTTCGCATCATCATCCGCCCACAGCCTGATAATGCCGCCAGGCGCTAATAGTTCATCGGGTAGGCTGGCGAATACGCCGCCCTCATCGGCAATGGCAAAATCGCTTAAGGCTAGGCTCTGGGTGCCAGTATTAATAAGCTCGAAAAATCACTGGTCTGGCCGTTTTCGTCTATGGCCACGCCATCGTTGTCGGTGACGACCTCGTTAATCCACAACTGACTATTGCTGTCCTTTTCCGGCGCCACGCAGGCGCTTAAGGCACAGCACAGAGCCATAAAAAATAGACGCGCCATGGGGTTTCTCCAGAAGTGGTAAATAATGGGGGAACCTACCTTAACCTTGATCAAAACGACATACTGAAGCTGTGATAATTTGTAATACTGTGCGCAAAGCCTGATAAATTCATTTTTATTACTGGGCGCCGGCAGTGGCCCAGGCCCTTTATATTGATAGGCCAAGGGCCATTTAACGTCTTATCTTCTTAACGTCTTATCTTCCAGAGCATCCCCCATGCACACCAATCCCATCGATGAAACAGCGCTCTACGCCCGTGTCACCTGGCGCTTATTACCCATTTTATTTCTCTGTTATGTGGCGTCTTATTTAGATCGCGTCAATGTAGGTTTTGCAAAATTGCAAATGCTCAATGATCTTAAATTCAGTGAAACTGTATACGGCTTGGGGGCGGGGATTTTTTTCATCGGTTATTTTATTTTTGAAGTGCCCAGCAATATCGCCCTGCATAAAGTGGGTGCGCGCCTGTGGATTGCCCGCATTATGATTACCTGGGCGTTAGTGTCCGCTGCCATGGTGTGGGTGACCACACCCTTAAGTTTTTATATTCTGCGTTTTTTATTGGGCGCTGCGGAAGCTGGGTTTTTCCCCGGTGTTATTTTGTATTTAACCTATTGGTTTCCCGCCCACCGGCGCGGCAAAATTACCGCGCTTTTTATGACCGGCGTGCCTATTTCCGGAGTCATTGGCGGGCCGCTGTCCGGCTGGATCGGCGCGAGCCTGCCGGGCGTTTACGGGCTGGCCGGTTGGCAGTGGATGTTTATTTTAGAGGCCATACCTTCGCTGTTATTGGGCATTGTGGTAATTATTGTTCTGGCCGATGGCATTCACAGCGCCCATTGGCTAAACGATGCAGAAAAAACCTTATTAGATAACAATATCCGCCGCGAGGAACAAAGCAAATCTACCCTTTCGGCGCGCCATATGTTAGCCGACAGCAAAGTATGGCTGATGGCCGGTATTTATTTTTGTTTTGTTATGGGGCTGTACGGCGTGAGTTTTTGGCTGCCCACCCTCATTCATAATTTAGGCGTTGAAAATTCGGCAGAAGTGGGCTGGCTGACGGCAATTCCCTATGCAGTTGCCAGCATCACAATGATTTTATTAGGCCACAGCGCCGACAAACACCGGGAGCGGCGCTGGCATTTGGCCGTGCCTGCGCTGCTGGGTGGAGCAGGCTTAATATTAAGCGCACTGTGGGCGCACAATACCCTTTTGGCCATGGCGGCGCTAAGCCTTGCCACCGCCGGGATAATCAGTATTTTGCCGCTGTTTTGGAGCCTGCCCACGGCTATTTTAGGCGGCGTGGCGGCGGCAGCTGGTATTGCGTTAATTAATTCCTTAGGGAATTTAGCGGGCTTTTTAAGCCCTTATTTAGTGGGCTGGTTAAAAGATGCAACCGCCAGCACCGACAGCGGTTTATTTATGCTCGCCGGGTTTTTATTCCTCGGCGCAGCCTTAACGCTCACCACGCCGAAGCAACAGGTTAACGCTTAACAGCTTGTTGAAATATTAACCCGGCGGCATTTAGTGCCGGGTTAATAATGGCGGCAAGGATGCCGCCC
>DAOQGS010000028.1:11419-13996 GCA_035338675.1 Cellvibrionaceae bacterium | reverse complement strand
GCGTAAGGCTGCACCCAAGTTTTACTTTGTATGACAACCCCTATGTTGCAGCTGTGAAAACGAAAACTGTAATTGATCCGATTACAAATAAAACGGGCACATGGACCTATGTATTTAATCAGCAGGCTATGTATGGACAAGCTAGAGATCGAGGCACTGGCGCTGAATTTCTTATCTATCTGGATCGTCTGACGGTTGAACCGCCCGCAGGATACCCGAAGAAACTCTATTACCATAAGTCAGCCTATCCCTATCAGGGAAGGCGATCTGGTGGCCAAAGTATTGGCAAAAAAACAATGGAGGCCACCTTTGAGATTTCGCAAAATTATCTTGTTGAAGCTAAGACCTATCAGGATGGAGATGGGGAGAGAATTATTTCGGATGAGAATTTTCATTTGGTTGGCACAAGTGAATATGATGATTTTACCTACGCATATAGTGAACCAGGCGAAATTGTTTCTAGAGATAAGATTGAATTCATTCCGCTAAACGGGCAAATGGTGGACAGAATTAGGGCCTCTCACTATAGCGGCGCCGTAGAGTTTGATGAGTTCGGTCAACCGACTAAGGTGATGGAAAGTGTTAGAGGAGCGCCATCAAATGGGCAGTTCCAGTTGGTGCCGGGGCGTTCTCTGTCGAACAGTATTTTAGATCCATTCACAATTGTCGCGACGACGAATTACTACAAATATTATTCTGACAAATGGTTGCTTGGAAAGGTGGATTACTCTTATCGAAGCGAGGTAGAGAGAGGCGACGGCGGACTGAATGAACTGAAGTTTTTAAATTATAGCCTGACATTATTCAATGACTTTGGAGATCTCTTTTTTAAATATAATTCGGCAGATGGGTCGAGATTTGATTACGAATATCAGCCTGATACTCGTTTGCTTGCGCGCAAGTCTAGCCCCTCTGGATTTGATGAGTCTTACGGTAATTTTCGAGCAGGGATTCCCCAGTCATTAACAAAACAAGTCGGTGCGGGACAATCTCCGATTAGTGAAACTAGTGTTGTAGATTTTTGGGGGCAGGTGGGAGCCTTCACCAATACCCATGGCTACACGAAAAGTTATGAATACGACGATTTAGGCTTTATCAAAAAAATCACACCTCCCAGAGGAAACGTGACCGACGTTGTGCGCATGGGGAATAGAGTCACTATCACGAGGGGTAATTTGACTCAGGTGGAGGATCTGGATGGTTTTGGACGGGTCATTGCAAAAACAATCTCCGGCGATGGTAGCTCCATAAAAACCACCTATGAGTATGATCTGCTGGGGCAGCAAGTTTTTGCATCGCTGCCAAATTCAACCCAGGGTAAAACTACTCAATACGATGGTCTCGGTCGGGTAAAACGAACTGAAGAGCCTGGGTATGTGGTTGAAAATTATTACCGGGATGTTGATGTTTTAACCAATGAAACAATCGAAGGCCGAGATGGTGTCGTGCAAACCCTAAGACGCTATTCGATGCTGGGTACGGATTACGACGATGCAAAATTGGTTGATGTTATCACTGTTTTTGACAGCTACGACCCGCGTGATCCAGTAGGTTACTACATAGCTGAATCGACGGGATATCAGCGTGATCTTGATGGGCGTTTACTTGCCGTTTTGCCTATGAAAATTGACTCAGATGGTGGGCGCGTTTCTTTGGGATCTTTGGATAAGAATCCTACGTTTACATATGACTGGCGAGGGCAGTTGGAGACAACATTTAATCCCGAGGAGGGGCTTCGGTATTTCTCCTATGATAGCGATAAGCCCAACAATACCAATGTAACCGGGATCTTTGATTCAAATCCTTATCAAAACCCCGATGCGCGCAAGTTATTTGCCATGGAATACGACAATTTAGGTCGCATGACCAAACAAACTGATTTGGTTACAAATTTAGTGACCGATTGGTTTTATGATATGGATCGATTGGATGGAACAAGTGCGGGATTAAGTTATGAAAATGAGGACGCTCGGGTACGTAAGTCTTATTTTTACAATGAAAATAACTATCTTACAAGAGAGATAACGATGCCGGGTGCTGCCTTCTGGAACGGCCCTTTGCTGAATCCTTATTCCTTGGTTTACGGCTATGACAATAATGATCATATGAGCTTTGTGAGGTACCCGGGGAATTTGCAGGTCAACTATAAGCCGGATGCGTTCGGTCGCCCTACACAGGCGTTGCCTTATGTAACAAACGTCACCTACCACCCCCACGGTTTGATTGACACAATTACTTATGCAAATGGAGTTGTAAAAAGTGTTGGTTATGATGATCAACGCCAGTTACCCAATAGTCTGAGTGTTAAAAAGGCAAACTATTTAATTAACAGCAGCCAAACACTCTATGGCGATGGAACCATACATACACGTTCAGACAATGCCCAAGCTGGCATTCATGCTGGAGATGTAGGGGGTACATACACCTATCGATATGATGCTAAGAAGCGCCTGAGAATTGCTACGCACGATTGGGGTAGTAACCGTCTGAGCTATGTTTATAATTTTGATGAGCGTGAGCGCATTTTTATGTCACCTGCTGGGGATGTCTTTGACTATGATGATCAAAATCGGTTAA
>DAOQGS010000028.1:0-11319 GCA_035338675.1 Cellvibrionaceae bacterium | reverse complement strand
TCGGGTAAGTTGATGTTTTCGCAAAATTTCAACGGCTGTAACGTCTCTCGTACAGCGCATATATATTTGGGTAATGAGGCTGTAGCGGAGCGTACTACGCGCGGACACGTTGAATATATGGATTTAAATCAAAATGGCATAGATGACTGCACCGATGAAAAATCGGGCACTAATAGCGCATTTAATTTCGATGCCCCTAATTTGTGGCAGGGTTTAACCCAGCCTGAAGGGCCATTAATAAAACTTTCACGGCACCAATCCCATAAACAAGCTGATGCGCCTCTGTCTGCCGGAATGGGCTGGTTGTTTTTGCTCCCATTCCTAGCTAATTATTTGGCGCGCGGCCGCCGCTTCTTTAAACAAGTGTTCTTCGCCTGTTTCATGGCGGCAAGTGGCAATGCCTTGGCAGCTGTTACTGAAG
This sequence comes from Cellvibrionaceae bacterium, assembly GCA_035338675.1. Lineage (GTDB taxonomy): Bacteria > Pseudomonadota > Gammaproteobacteria > Pseudomonadales > Cellvibrionaceae > CAMCXE01. Next base: position 10,898 of record DAOQGS010000028.1, on the reverse strand, counting down.
AAATAACCTACCTGCATACGGATTTGAGTGGCAGCGTCAAAGCTGCATCGGACAAAAATGGCAATTTACTGTGGCGCCAGGAGTACACACCGTCTGGCGCTGCCACACTGCCAACAGGGCAGAAAATAGGCTTTAACAATTTCCAGCAGGACGCTAGTGGCCTTGTGTATATGGGCGCACGTTATTACGACCCGCATATCCAACGCTTTTTGTCACCAGACCCAGCTAGCCAGGTAACCAGTGTCGAGTCTAACCCGATGATGGTGAACCGATACGCCTATGCCAACAATAATCCCGTAAGTTATTTAGACCCAGACGGCAATAACCCAAAATTGGTTTTGGATTTTGCGTTGAATGTGGGCATTAATATGCTGGTCACTGGACAGCCTGGGTTTGCCAGTGCAGCGGTGGAAACGGCTAAGGGGGCGTTTAATCCACTGGCTACTGTCAGCAAAGTTAAAAAATTAGCTGAGGCGGTTCGGGCAGCTAATAAAGTTATGGCTGAGCGGGCTGTGGTGGGCAAAGTTGCGAAGGATATACCAATTTCCAGGGCAAAATATGGTGAAGCTGCGGATCATATCGCCGATGCTCAGAAAGCGGGTCATCCAGATGTGTTGGAAATTGCTCGTGATGGGGCATCAGCAAATAGAGGTGCATCAATTGGCGGGCTTTCAAAAGTACCAGGTAAACAGCTTGATGAGTACCCTCCAGCGATGTTTAAAGAAGGTGGCGCGGGTGCGAGTGTTAGGGCAATAAGCCCCAAAGACAATATGGCGGCAGGTGCGTGTATCGGTAACGCATGCCGAGGGCTTGCAAATGGCGAGAAAGTTCGGATAAAAGTGGTTCCATGATGGCTAAGTTGGTTATTCAAATTTACTTATCTTACTCTCAGCTTTGTGTGTTTCTAACTTCCCTAACTAATCCATTTAACGATTGGAGTGACCGAAGTTTCTCACAAGGCTTTTCATGGAGGGATGGAAGCGTTTCATTTAGGGCGCTTCGCGAGGATGGGGATCATCAAATTAATCTATTTATTGATGAGCCTATTCCTGGCCTTGTTTCAAATGTGCAACGAGCTTTCAGAGTGCCATTTGAAACTATGGATGGTCATATAGAGGTTGCGAGCATTTCTGATTCTGCATGCTTGGAAGTTCCGCCTGGCAAATATTGTCTGCAAGTTGAGTTTTTGGCGGTTGAAGATAATGGAATGCCGGAGGTAAATGTTCGTTTAAATAAGGGTGGTTGTGGCTTTGAATTATTGAAGGCTGACGATCAAATAGTGATGGAAGGAGAGCTGGATATTAGTGCAGAATCCGCAATCTGAGCTTGGGTGTTAGAGAAAAACATTTAGATGTTTAGCTTGTAAAGTTTTGATGCCCAATATTTGAAACTAAGGTGATTGTGGCGAGGATGTTTAAGATGGGGATTTTATGCAGAACATAAATCTAGGTCGGTTTTTACGTGTTGATGTGTCAGGCGGGCAAGATATTACTGTGCAGTTGTTGCCTGACTATTCCTTGGAGGAAGAAGTTCTTTGTTGTTGGGATGGGGATAAATTGGTTTGTGCTATAGGAGCCGATGAGCAACCGGGCGGCTATTCTGATCAAGAATATTGGGGAGGTATGTTGACTGCGCTTCAAGCTGACCCAGATAACACGGTTTCAGTAATTAAAGAGGGTGAGTATCACAATCAAGATGGCAGCCTCCTTAACTATAAAATTTTCAAATTGCAAATGGGGGAGGTGATTTTGCACTAGATTATGAGTTTAATTCATAATCAACAGGTTGCCTATTGGATTTTTACCGTGAGTATAAATTGCGAAGACTTTTTTCAAGTTAATCGGCTAATGGGTGAGATTCTTTTCTCGGCCAGAATTGAACTGGCCAATCTTTTGTCTGAGTGTTAAAGCTCTTAACCTGGGGTTTCTTGGGTTTGTAGTCGGTCGGAACAGTGCAACGCCCTTCGATGTGAATATCTCCTCTAAACTGCGATCTTAAACTGTGCATGTGCTCGCCTAAAAATGTCGGAAGTCGCTGCGCCCTTCCAACCTACGCACAGAGCCAATTTTAGTCGCGGATGCTCTGCACTGATTCACCCCGCCCAATCGCATAATAAACAAACCCGCGTTTTTTCATGCGGGCAGGATCGTACAGGTTGCGCCCGTCAACAATAACGGGGGCTGATAATAAGTGTTTTATCTGCTCAAAATCCGGTGAACGAAATTGTTGCCATTCGGTGCAAATAACTAGGGCATCCGCCCCTTGAAGGCAGGCTTCTTTAGTGCCCAGCAAGCGCACGGCGGTGTTAGCGCCGATGTGTTTTTGCGCTTCTTCCATAGCCTTGGGGTCATAGGCCTGTACCTGGGCACCAGCGGCCATTAATTGTTTAATCACCACCAGGCTGGAAGCTTCGCGCATGTCATCGGTATTGGGTTTGAAGGCTAGGCCCCAAAGGGCGATGGTTTTGCCTTTAAGTTCGCCTTTAAATGCCAAGTGTAAATAATTAAATAATTTTGTTTTCTGCCGCTCGTTAACGCTATCCACCGCTTGCAATAAATGCAGCGGATAGTTTTGTTGCTCGCCGGTGTGAATTAATGCTTTAACGTCTTTGGGAAAACAGGAGCCGCCGTAGCCGCAGCCGGGGTAAATAAATTGATAGCCGATGCGCGAATCCGAGCCTATGCCTTTGCGCACCATTTCAATATCGGCGCCGACCAATTCCGCCAAATTGGCCATTTCATTCATAAAACTAATTTTGGTGGCCAGCATGCAGTTGGCGGCGTATTTGGTGAGTTCCGCTGAGCGCACGTCCATCACAATTAATTTATCGTGGTTGCGGTTAAACGGCGCGTAGAGCTCTTGTAATAATTCGCAGGCCAGGCCCTGAGGGTTATCGGTGCCGATAATAATGCGCTCAGGCCGCATGCAGTCCGCCACAGCGCAGCCTTCTTTTAAAAACTCCGGGTTGGAAACCACTTCAATATCAAGGCTGATGTTGCGCGCGGCGAGGGCCTTTAAAATATGTTGTTGTACTTGGTGGGCGGTACCTACGGGCACGGTGGATTTATTGACGATAATTTTCGGCTCGGTAATAAAATTGCCGATGGAATCGGCCACCGCTAATACATGGCGTAAATCCGCCGAGCCATCTTCCCCCGGCGGGGTGCCCACGGCGATAAAAATAATGTCGCAGTCTTTGAGGGCTTGGGTGATATCGGTGGTGAAAAACAGGTGCTGATCCTGCACGTTTTTAAGCACTAGCGCGTCTAGGTCTGGCTCGTAGATGCCCACTATGCCCCGGCGCAGGTTGTCGATGCGCGCTTGGTTGATATCCACACAGGTCACTTGATTGCCCACATCGGCAAGCACCGCCGCCTGCACCAAACCCACGTACCCCACACCGATCACTGCTACGCGCATGTAAAGATTTCCGCTGCTTAAAAAGCGCCAATACTACCGTAAAACCTGGCCTGCTGGGCTTTTGCTTTTGCGGGGGGGCTTGTATAGAATCGCGCCCTTTGCCTTTTCGGGCCTGTAATGTAGGGCCTTTTATTTTTAGGTGGTGCTCTTAGCTGCCGCCCCAAAAAAGTATATCTACATGAGCGTTCAAAAATTAATTATCTGCGTGAAATGGGGCGAAAAATTTGGCCCTGAGTATGTCAATAAGCTCTATGGCATGGCGCGCAGGCATATCACCGGGGATTTTCGCCTGGTGTGTTTTACCGATAACCCCGTGGGCCTGCGGCCGGAGGTTGAGTCCCGCCCGCTGCCGGAATTGGGCTGCCCCCACCCGGAGCGCACCATCGGCAAGTGGCGCAAGGTGGTGTTGTGGGGGGAGGACGTCGGCGGCTTGAGTGGGCCTGCCCTGTTTATTGATTTGGACTCGGTGATTATCGATAACATCGACGGCTATTTCACCCACGGCTCACCGGATGATGTGATCCTGGCGCGCAACTGGGCCAAGCCGTTTTCCCGCATGGGGCAGACGTCTATTTTCCGCTTCCCCATTGGCAAGAATCCGCAGATCCTCGCCAATTTCCGCCGGGACCCGCAGGGCACGGCGGATAAGTATCACTTCGAGCAGCACTACATTACGTCTTCTGTGCCCGGCGGTATTAAGTTCTGGCCGGAGGATTGGACGCGGCATTTTCGCATTCACTGCCTGCCCTATTTCCCGCTGCGCCTATTCTTCGCCGCGCCTAAGCCGCGCAAAGCCAAGGTGGTGACTTTCCCCGGTGGGCCCAACCCGGATGATGTGGTGATCGGCCGTTGGGATGAGGGCTATCCGCAATTTCCCACCCCTTGGCAGCATATTAAAAATGGCTTGGCGCAGCCGGGTGGTTTTAAGGCTAAGTGGCGCTATATCCGCCACTATGTGAAGCGCTGCCCCTGGATTGAAGAGGCTTGGGCGGAGCAGTAACCAGCACACAACTACACACCGCGCCATAAAAAAAGCCACGCGACTGCGTGGCTTTTTTTATGGCGTTGTAAATAAATTACAGCGGCGGCGTTAACATGCGAATCACCTGGGGTAATTGCTGCTCCAACACGGTTGCGGTTTTGGTGCGAATAATCCAGCCATCTAAATTGCTGTGCAGGTGCCTAAGCTTGCCGGTGGCATTGCGCCAGGGCGCAGTGATGGGTTCGTAGGCCATGTAATGGTCCGATACGCTCAGCTTCGCCAGCTCGTTAAGTTCGCTGTGCAGCATGCTAATCAAATTATAAAAAACATCCTTCTGTTGAATTTGCGCAGTGTCCCAATAGGCGTTATCAAGCGCACCGGCTAAGTCTTCCAATTCACGCAAAGCGTCTGCAATGGTCACGCGCTCCATTGGTTACCTCATCAATTAGGTTATGTTTCACAAGTATAGTCGCTCATACAGGCTTTGCCGGGGGCGCGACAGGGCGGATTAATCCCTCTTGAGTGGCCGTGGCTATTAATTCCCCCTGCGCGGTGTACAAATAGCCCTGGCCAAGGCCCCGGCCGTGGCCAGCCCAGGGGCTGGTCACGGTTAACAGGTGCCACTGGTTTAAATCCACCTGAGGGCTGTGCAGCCACAGGGTGTGGTTGAGGCTGGCGGGGGCCAGGTTGTGGTGGAACAAATGGGTCGGGTGGGGGATAAGGGCGCTGGCGAGGATGCCCAGGTCGGAGATAAACGCCAGGGCAGGTAATTGCTGGGCCTGTGTTAAAGGGGCGCGAATACGTAGCCAGCAGCTGGACGCGCCATCCTCTTCGATACTCTGATCCAACCGCGCCCCCTGGGCATGGACAAACTCCAAGGGAGTTTCTTCACCGTGCCCGAGCAGCCAATTATCAATTTCAAACACGGGCAATACCTGGGCGTGGCTCAATTCAGGCGGCTTAAGGGGCGGGGCGGGTTCCTGGTGGGTAAAACCCGTTTCCCCCTGGTGGCAGGCGGCGATCATGGTGGCAATTAAGCGACGTTTTTGCCGGGCGTGAATTTGAAAATGGCTGAACGAGCGCCCCCGTCGCAAACACAAGACTTTGTATTCGATGGGGCTTTGGGTATCCCCGGCGGCTAAGAATTGGGTGTGCAGCATGTGTACGGGTTTGTCGGGGTAGGTATTGGCTATTGCGCTCAGCCCGTGGGCCAGCAATTGGCCGCCGAATAAACCGCCGCGAAAATTCGGGCACTGGGCCCGGCTTACCCAGCGGTGGGGGCGCTGCGGGTCGAGAATAAAAAATGGCGATAAATCGAGCATAGGGGCAAATTCGCTAAGGGGGCGAGATTGGGCTTACGGGCGCCGGAGGGGCACCTATACTTTGGGCGCGAGGGGGTGTTTATACCTGTGGCCACAGGCCCGGATAAATACTTCACACCCTAGCAAATGTGGCCCATAGGCTGTGTTATAGCAAGCGCAGGCGGTTTCCGCTCAGCAGGTAAGGGGATTCATATGAGTATCCAGCGCCAAAATTGCCTAGTTTATAAGGCTGTGCTGAGCCTTGTGCTCGGTATGGGGTTGGCAGCATGCACGCCTCAGTACAGCCGCGAGTTAACCCGCGAGACTTTGACGGCTGCGCACATCAGCGATAATTACAGCCTAAAGCGCGAGAACAATTGGGTATTGCCGCAGCAGAGCAAACTGTTTTTAGCCTATCCCGATGTCAGCCTGTTGGACGCCGAACAACCCATCACCCGCACCCAATATCAATTGGACGAGCAGATTAAAATTCACTTTACCCGCCGTTTTGCCGGCAGTATCAGCCAGCGCGAACCGGCAAGCCTGGCGCAGACCTTTAAAGACGCCCAGCAGATAAACGCGGATTTTTTATTGGTGCCCCAGCTGCTGGCAATCTCCGCTAATCCCTATGCCGAACAGGCAAAAAAACCCGCGCGCAATGCCTGGCAATTGAATTTTCGTCTCTATGATGCGCGCAGCAAAAAACTCATCGATACCTTAAAAATGGACGCCCAGCAGGGGTTGTTAAACCGCCGCAAGCAGGAGCCCGCCGAATTATTCGCCGCAGGTATCAACCAAGCCGCCCAGGCCCTAGCGGGTGATTGGGGCAAATAGGCTGTTGCTTGGCAATTTGTGGCTGCTGCGGCAGCTGTGCAGGAGAAATTGCGTTAGAGTCGCCCTGGGCTGGGAACTAACCCAGCGTAAATTGGCCCGAAAACCGGTTGGCTCCTGTTGTGCGTGTGTATGTTAAAGCGAATTGCCTGCGGGCTTTTTTATCTTCTTGTTGTTTTTCATCTCGCGGTGAGCCCCGCTCGGGCAGAGGTGCCAAGCCTTCGGCCCACCTACGGCCAATCGCCATTTCCCATTTGGTCAGAGCTCTCCTACTTTGAAAGCGACACCCTCAGCCTGCGCCATCGCGCTCAGCAGAATGAGCCCCAGGCATTGTTGGCGTTTTATATTCTCGCCTCAGGCCTGCGCAATTTAGCCGATTACGAAAACAGCCAGCGGCGGGTTGCGGCGTTTATTGAGGGGCTGCCGTCCGATCTGCGCGCCGACAGCGACCGCTACCGCCAAGCCCTGCGCTTGCATCAATTAATGCACCAGCATTTTTTTGTGGCGCCGGATTCTCGCCAGCAGGGCGGTTACGATGAAGACCAATCCGCCATTGCCGCTATTTTTTCCACCGGCCAATTTAACTGCATCAGCTCCAGCATGTTGTACATAGTGCTCGCGCGCTATTTAGAATTTAATACCCGCGCCGCCGTTTTGCCCTCCCACGTATTTGTGGAAATTAATTTGGGCGATAAGGGCAAAGCCGAGGTTGAAACCACCTCCCCCGCAGGCTTTGGGGTTGCGCACGATGAAGCCTTTTATCAAGCCGCCGCAGCCTGGTTTAAAGAGCGGGGCCTGCCGCCGTCTAGCCTGCAGGATTATCAAAACCGGCAATTAATTTCACCACTGCAATTAGCTGCTTTAAGCATGCTGACTCAACACACCAACGCCGCCCATATGAGCCGCAGTGACAGTGTGCGCCTAGGGGAAATTAGCGCTTTTTTAGACCCCAATAATGCCATTGCGCAATCCCGCCGCTTGCAGTTTTACAGCAGTGAAGTAGAAACCCTAAGTGAGCATGGCGCCTGGTACGATTTGCTGCGTTTGTACGCGACCACGCTGGCGGATTTACGGCAAATTCAACCGCTATTTCCCGACCACAAAGCCATCCAGCACAGCATTTATTGGCTGCATGCCAGTGCGTTATTTGCCTATGCTCAAACCGGTAATCTAGAGGGTTTTAAAACCCAGGTTAATACTCTATTGAGCTTGCCCAACCACAACCAAGAGCGCGCATTATTTGAAACCACCTTATTGGATTCAAGCCTGCACTTATTGGAATACCTAGGCCGCCAAAAACAATTTGAAGAGGCGCTATTATTTGCCAGCGGTCTTGAAGAGCATGTGCATAAAAACCGTAAATGGGGCCGCAATATCGCCACGCTGTATAACCTCTGGGCCATCGACCGCTGGCAACAACAGGATTGGCCCGGTGTGGTGGACGTGCTCGAGGAATATTTCACCCAGCCCTACCAAGATGCTAGTGATACTACGGCAAAGAAAAATCTCGCCAATGGCTATCGCAACTGGTTGGGTATTTATTTGGCAACGGGGGATTGGACGGGGGCTAAAAGTGTCATTGAAAGTTGCAGCAGTAAAAAATTAGCGGTGTTTGCCTGTGGGGAATTAACGGCGCAGCTGAAAAGTGCGATGGGTTTAAAAAGCAATAAAAATGAGTTGTGATTAAAAGCAGGTGGCAAGTAGTAAGGTTGGGTGGAGCTTGCTAAACCCAACTTCTAATAACGGAGAAAATGGTTTTACGTTGGAATAAATCAAACAGCGCCCGATATTTTCTGGCCATGTTTATGTGCTGTTGTGTTGGGTTTCGCTAGGCTCTACCCAACCTTGTATCTTTGATCCGAATAGTTGTGCCAAAGGGGAATCCTTCAGGCACTAAAAAAGCGGCTAAACAGCCGCTTTTTTAGTGCGCGGGCAGGCCATTAATTCATGATGGCGTTGTGGTAAACCTCTTGCACATCATCGCAGTCGTTTAACATATCGATGAATTTTTCCATCATTTGCACATCTTCACCGGCTAATTCTGTGTGGGTTTGCGGCACAAACGACATTTCTTCCATTTCCATATTGATATCGCCGAAGGCTTCGGTGAGTGCGGTTTTAGCCTTGTAAAATTCCGTGTGCGGGGCGATAACCGTGATGATGCCGTCTTCATTTTCAATTTCGGCCACGTCCACATCGTGGTTCATAAGCGCTTCAAGTACGGCGTCTTCATCGTTGTGTTTAAAGGCAAAAATCGCCCGGTGATCGAATAAATGGCCCACCGCACCGGGGGCGCCGAGTTTGGCTTTGCATTTATTAAAACAGGTGCGCACATCGCCGATGGTGCGGTTGTTGTTGTCGGTTAAACAGTCCACCAACACCATGCAGTTGCCGGGGCCAAAGCCTTCGTAGCGCACGGTGGTATACACCTCACCGCCTACACCCTTGGCCTTATCCAAGGCTTTTTCAATCACGTGGCCGGGCACCTGGGAGCGTTTGGCTTTTTCAATTAAGCGGCGCAGGCTTAAGTTCGCGCTGGGGTCCACGCCGCCGCTTTTGGCGCAGACGTAGATTTCTTTACCGAATTTAGAGTAAATCTTGGTTTTCATGCCCGCAGTTTTTGCCATTGCGGCTTTGCGGTTCTCGAAGGTTCTTCCCATGGCTATGCTCGACTGTAAGAGTAGGACAAAAAATTGCGGCAATTATGCCTGCTCAGGTCTCTATCGTTAAGCCCTAGTCTTAAACCTAGAAACCGCAGTTAAGCCCTGCTGCGGTTTCTAGGTGAATCGGTATGCCGCTTATATTTTGCCGGGCTCGCTGGGTGCAGCTGCTGGCTGTGCTTGGGCGCTGGGCGCTACCGGTGCGCCCGTTTGCGTATCGGCGGGTTTTGCCGCCGTAGCGGGTGGCGCAGCCGCTGTAGGTGCTTGCGCCGGTGCGGCGGCGGGGGCAGCTGGAGTGGGTTCTGCGGCGGGCAGTTCCGCTGTAACGGGGGCGGCCGGGGCGCCGGGTTCAGCCGGGCGGGTGTCGCCACCGGGGGCCGAATCGCCCTTATCTTCCGCTTGGGTTTTTTCTGTTTCCAGGCGGATGGTCACCCGGCGGTTTTTCGCCCGCCCTAGGCGGTCTTTATTGCTAGCCACCGGGTAGCGCTCGCCGTGCCAGCGCACCCAAAAGGCGTCTTTGGGCATGCCGTGTTTGATGAGGTAGCGGCTCACGGTTTCCGCGCGTTTTTGCGCCAGGGCCAGGTTGTCCGGTTGGCTGCCCACCGAATCGGTATGGCCGTCGATAAAAAATTCCTGGGCAATAGGGTCGGCCTTTAAGTAGGTCACTATGTTGTCGAGTTTATTTTGCTCACTGGGGGTGAGTTCAAATTGGTCGGAGCCGAAATAAATGGAGGTGCGCTGGATCTGCTCAAAATTGACCGGCAATAGGGCGGCTAAGCAGGCGGTGTAATCCCGGTAGGCGGCGCGAAAACCTATGGGGGTGATGGCGACGCGGGTGGTTTCATCGCCGCCGTAGCGGGGCTTGCGGCTGATAATCAACTCCTGGCCGTCGAATAATTCCGCCAGCATACGCTCCGGTTTAAAGCCTTGTACCTCCACCTGTTGTTTGCGCTCCTTTACCGGCACAAAGCCCAAATTGCGTTTGCCGCTGCTGGATTTCCACACTGGCGGCGCCGCCACTAGTGCCGCTTGGCCGGTTTTTAAACTGGGGTTGTTGGCCAAAAGGTGAAATACCATGGGCTCCCCAGCGGGTTTTTCGAACTCGGCTTTGCCAAGGTAGGGAATGGTGTGGATTAGTTTGCAGGCGAATAGGGACGACTCGCTGCTCCAGCCGCCGTTCTCGATAAAGTTCGAGTAGGTAATGGCCCGCGCCGCCACCGCCCCAAAGCCCGTGAGCAGGCATAGCAAGTACACCGCGGCGCGCCAAAAGCGGCTGCGGCAGGGGTTAATGACAGGTAAAGGGGCAGGGCACAGCAAAGGGCCTCCACGAATTTAAGTCTTAGGCTTCGTTCGGGTTATCGGCCCTAAGCGCCTGGGCTTTAGGTATTAATTCCGGTAGCATGCGGCGGATTTTGTTGTTGGAACCTGTTATGAGCGAGCGCCTTACTCTCACCACCCCAGATGATTGGCATATTCACCTGCGCGATGTGGATGTGCTCAGCCATACCGTGGCCGATTGTGCCCGCACCTTTCGCCGCGCGATTGTTATGCCCAACCTGGTGCCACCGGTCACCAACGCCGAGGAGGCCCTGGCCTACGGCTCCCGCATCAAGGCCCAGGTGCCTGCCGGTGTGGATTTCGAGCCCTTGATGGTGCTGTACCTGACCGATCAAACCAGCCCCGCCACCATTCGCGCCGCCAAGC